>DAIMDR010000010.1:0-27576 GCA_036725705.1 Syntrophomonadaceae bacterium
GGTGGCAACACTTTCATTGCTGGAAGACCAGGTCACATTTTTATTGGTGGCATTAGCCGGGGTTACTGTGGCAACCAAAGAACCGGTTACACCGCCTGCAGTAAGACTCAGGATATCTTTATCCAGGCTTACGCCGGTTACAGATACTGAGGGACTCACAACCGTAACCGCACAGGTAGCGGTGAAGTTACCGTCTTCAGTTTTAACGGTAATGGTTGCAGAACCGGCAGCAACCGGAGTAACAACTCCGTTAGCTACGGTGGCAATATTCGTATTGCTGGAACTCCAGGTTACATTTTTATTGGTAGCTTTAGCAGGATTAACAGTAGCAACCAGAGTGCTGGTGGCACCGCCTGCAGACAGATTTAGGGTGTTTTTATCCAGGCTTACGCCGGTTACGGCAACTGTTTCAATGGGACCGCCACCGCCACCGCCGCCACCACCACTGCCACCGCCACCGCCACCGCCACCGGCCATAGCTGTGATGAAAATATTCAGGTTGACACTCTGATTTTCAACTTTAATAGTGATCTGGGTGTCGGTTTCGAACAGTATAGCTCCATTAGCAATAGAAGTGGTTATGCCCTTGGTAGAAAAATCAGCCAAAGCGACATCTTCGGTAGTACCATCTGATTTGGTCAGAGTTACAACCAGACCGCTCAGGTCCAGATTATCTCCCAGTCGGTAGTTAACATTTGAAGGTTTGGTTTTAATAGTAATTTTGGATATAGTTACAGTTGGTTGGACCTTTACAGGTTCGGGAGTGACAATTATAGGATCAGTATCCAATTGTAGAGTTTTACTAAGTACAATTACAGCCTCTGCTCTGGTAGCATTAGCCTGTGGGCGGAAACTGCCATCAGGCATTCCGGTAATGATTTTTTTGGAATAGGCAGCAGTAACAGCTTCTTTTGCCCAGGATGAAATTTTGTCACTGTCAGTGCAACTTAAAGCACCATTGCTGTTTTGTATCTTGGCAGCTTTCACAACCATCACTGCCATTTGTTCACGGGTAATAGGATCATCGGGGCCAAAATAATTCTCATTATAACCGCTGACAATGCCATGAGCATTAGCAGTAGCTATATTGTCTCTGCCCCAGTGTTTGGCGGTATCACTGAATATTTTACCGTTTCTATATTCCAGCTTGAAAGCCTTCACTACCAGAGTAGCAAATTCAGCTCTGGTAATACTGTTGTCTGGCTTAAAGCTGCCATCCGGCATTCCGGTTACAACACCCTGATCCACCATCTTTTGAATAGTAGATTCTGCCCAGTGTCCTCGGATATCATTCAGTTGTGTACCTGCAAAACCTTGTGGAACCATTACAAATAAGAATGCAAGAATAATAGTGTATAGAGTTAACAAACTAAGATAACTCCTGGTTTTCAAAGATATCCTCTCCTTAATAAACACATTGGAAATCAATTTGTTAAAAAATATCACCCCCTGATTTAGTAATTATCAACAACTTTGTATGTGCAAGGTCTTTTCCCGGTGCATCATCAAAGTCGTATTGATCAAATATAAGCAACCTGTAATAAGAGACAGCAAAGAGGAGAGATCATTCTCCCGAAGACAAAATATTCAAACATTTGTTGAGATAAAAGCCCTTTGATTTCAAAAGTAGTTGTTAAAGTACATTGCGTAGAAACATGTTGACATTGGAAAAAATAAAAAATTGGGTTTACGGGTCTTCATGTCTTTCTTGTAAAAAGACATGAAGTAAAATAAATTTTAATGTGGGAAAAGCCGAAGGGAGGAAAAAGTATGCTTAGCTATGACTAGTAGTAAAAATTTTGCAGCGCTTATGGATTGTATTAAATATTGGATAAACTCCCTATTCCCTTATACCGAACTCAGTATAGCATTCCATGCGTTGCATTTCGGTTACAACTGCGTTATATTTCAATTACAAGAAAATTAAAACATATCAGAATCCGGTTTCAACAATATGAAAATTTTGCATAACCGCCTTTATTTCCTCAATAGGTAAGATCAAATTTAATTACCATAATGTTTTTAACTGAAAGATTTTGACGAGATTTGTGTATTAAATAACATAAGTGTTTACACTAAATTACCAATAAAGGGGGGCAGGACTATAATAGGAAAATGTCGAATATATCGGTTATGTCCGATATCCTGATAAAATATATATTACCATTTGGTCAGAGCAAATCTTTTAATCGAGGAACCTGCTTTGTATCATGCTGAACCATATTTATGAATCCCGTGAAGTAATCAGATAATATCAGAGATATCAGCATGGAAAGTCAACTGCACTCCATATAAATTATTCATGTTGATACATGTCTATAACATATAAAAACTTATACGAAAGTGAGGGCAAAAATGTTAGATATAAAAAAAATATCATTACATAATATAGTTTTCTTTAGCATCATAACAGTCATAACCCTGGCCTTAACCGCCTTTATCACTCTTCCGGTGCAGGCTGATACTGCAACCATAACCGGCAACGGAGTCAACATGCGTTCCGGACCGGGTACCAACTATCAAATCATCGACACGATACCAAAAGGAACTGTAGCAGAGGTGTTATCCCAGCAAGACGGCTGGGTAAAAATCTATTCCGCCCGTATCAGCGGCTGGGTATCCGCCTCCTATGCAGAAATTAAAGTAACTCCCAAAGTAACTGTTACCGGTGAAACCGTTAACCTGCGCAGCGGACCTGGAACCTCTTATAGTAAAATTGGGGAAGCCGTGCGTGGTGATCAACTCACTCTGATTGAACAACAGGGTGACTGGTACGTAGTAAAAAACGCTGCCGGTACAATATGCTATATGTCGGCTGCCTATGCCCAGACCAGCAACCAATCTGCTGCAACTCCAGGCCGGCAAGAAACAGCAGCCCCTACAAACACTGGAAGCTGGAAGATTCAGATATTAAATGGACCGATTAATATTCGCAGTGGACCGGGCCCAAATTTTGATAAAGTTGGTATGGTTGAAGACCAGGCTGTTTATTCAGTAACGAGCAAACAAGATGACTGGTTTCAAATCAGCCTGCCCGGAAATAAAACTGCTTGGGTAGCAGGCTGGCTGGTAAAAGAAATTAAAACTACAGAGAACACTGCAACTACGCCGGTATCAACCTCCGGAACCAGCCCGAAAGTGTATCTGGATAATCAATTGCTAAGCTTTGAAGTACCGGCAATCATAGAAAACGGCCGCACCCTAGTGCCACTTAGAGCTATATTTGAAGCCATGGGGGCGCAGGTGGACTGGAACGACAGCACCAGAACCGTGGTTGCGACTAAACCTGGTACACGTGTAATCCTGGCTCTGGGATCTATCGCTCCCACCGTAAATGGTAAGACCTGGAACCTCGATGTTCCGGCTATTATAAAAAATAATCGCACTCTGGCACCCCTACGTTTTGTGGGTGAAGCCTTCGGAGGAAAAGTAAGCTGGGACGATGCCAGTAAAACAGTACATATAACCTCACCGGAAGATAAAGGGAGGCCTACTACTGCAATAATTACCGATGAACGAACTAACCTGCGCAGCGGCCCGGGTGCCACCAACAAGGCCATTGACCAGGTGGGTGTCGGAGAAAAACTGGCTATCATAGATGAAAAAGACGGCTGGTATCAGGTAAGCCGTGGCAGTACTAACGGTTGGGTAGCCGGATGGGTAATAGATGTAGCCTGGGAGAAAAATGAACCGGCAGTTAATGCCCCGGAAACCTCGGAAGAAGACGAACCGGTGGTGGAGGTATTTAACCCTGCAACTCCCGGAGAGGATGCTGTATGGATTAGCTGTGACAAAAGCTCCAGCGGGTATAACATTGCTATAACCTCGGGGGCTAAAATTCAGGCTGAAATTAGAGAAATGAGCAGTCAGATAACTTATACTATTAAGGATCGTATAATTGAAGGAAAATATTTATTCAAGGAAACCATGGCCGGTTCAGAACTAACCGTAAAAGCTACCCAGGAAGGTGAAAACGTAAATGTTCAAATAACTTTCCCTGTCGGATCCAAATATTTTACTTCTACATCAGAAGGGGGTAAAAAGGAAACCCTGTATATCCCCAATCAAATAATGGCTGTGGACCGCAAGTCATTTACCGGCGGAGGCGAGCGTATTGTAGTCACTACCGCCCTGCCTGCTACCCACTCAGTATTTCAGAAAGGAGATTTATTGGAAATCACTTTAAGAGGAATTTCAATGGGCAAAGCCAAAAAAGAATACACTTATACTGACAGTGAACTAATAAACTCGGTTAGTTTTGAACCGATTAGCGGAGATATAGAGTCAACCCTTGTAACCCTTGATACCAATGAAATGGGTAAATACTCTCTGGGTATGGGCGGAGACGGAACCCAGTTTAACATCATGCTGGTTGACAAAAGCGCTGTCAAAGAACGCCGTTACAACCTGGTCGTCCTTGACCCTGGTCATGGCGGCAAAGACACCGGTGCCCGAGGTACGAAAATTGATGAAAGAGATGTAAATCTGGAAATAGCCTTAAAAGTTGGTGATATTCTTACCAGTCAGGGAGTGGTAGTAGAATACACGCGCAAAACGGACATAACGGTTGGCTTGGAGGAACGGGCTCAGATAGCCAATGTTTTAAACGCCGGCGTATTTGTATCCATTCATAATAATGCCAACACCGACCGCTCCAAACACGGAACCGAAACCTATTACTACGCACCGGCGGACACCCCTAACCTATTTATGCAAAAAGAAGACAGGGAACGTCTGGCCAAATGCATTCAGACCCAGATGATAAACCGTCTGGGACGTGTTGACCGGGGAGTAAAACATGGCAATTACTCCGTGCTGCGCAACACCGAAATGCCTTCGGCCCTGGCCGAGATCTGCTTTATCAGCAACCCTGACGAACAGGCGCTGCTTATGCAAACCCAATACAAAGACCAGGCCGCCCAAGCCATCGCCGGCGGCATCCTGCAATATCTGGGAAAATAATAATAAGCGAAGGGCAACCAGGGGAATCCCCCTGGTTGCTTTTTTTGTTTGACCAGGGGATAGTACGAGACACTGAAAAGCACCATAAATGTCGTCCTGAGGAGCTGCAGGCGACCAAGGATCTCTTTTAAAAGACGGTAATACTTGGGCTCCACTAAACAGATTCCCCCCTAAAGGAACTTATCAGTAGTATCAAACGGTTTTTCTGGTTTTCTCCGGTTGCTTTTTTTAAAAAATACTAATGTAAAAATAAAGAAGGAATTAATATGGCTGGTCGAGAAATATAAAAGATGTATCTTTCTGCATAAATATCCATTGCAGAGGTAATATAATTACTATTTACCATAGTGTATTATATAAGTATAAGAACGTTAAATTGGTCATAATAGTGTGATATTTTAGCCGCAGCATAGAATAAATGAAGGGAAGTGATGGGAAACCCTTGCTATATATATTAACGGGTAAATATATGGGAAAGGTTGACTCAAGTTTATTTAGGGAAAAAATTTTGAAGGGGGAATTAAAAGAATGAAATGGAAGCGAACAAGCTGGTGGGTACTAATTACATTTTTTTGTTTTATTATCGGACCACTTTTCACAGCAGCACCGGCACAAGCTGCTACCATGGCAGATTTAGTAAACGAAATGAACCTGGTCTACAGCTGCATTGATGATACATACGTCGACGGAAGCGGTAAGACCGACAAGGACTATATGCAGGATGCCAGAACCGCATCTCAGAGTTTTGCCGCTCTGGGTTATGAAGATCCCGATTGGGCAGCAATTCTGGATCCGCTGGTTGATGGCCTGAACTCAACTGCCGCTGGCCAGCAGGCGATTACAGATTTGGGCGGAGAGACAGTCGTCCGGGAGACTTTTGTAGCTGCCTTTTCAGATCTCAGCCAGCTATACTACACCAGTGACACAACTGAACTGGAAACCAGGCTCACTACCTTTAAGAATGATTACAGGACGTTTTTCCTGACTTTAATGGGTAACGATCTTACAGTGGACAGGCTCTCCGATTTTCTAATTACCAGCCGCAGTGAATTCCAGACAGCCATCAATCATTCCCTGACTTCCGGGGAATTAACACTATTAAACGGTAAAAGTTTAAAAGCGGCTTTGTTATATGGGACAAATCAGGAATTAATTGATGCCATGCCCATCCTTATAAAATATGCCATGTACAATGTACTGGAGACACCTGAATATACTGATTTAGATCAACGTCTGGCTGCCATTGGCTGGTCGGTTGACCTGCTGATTGACCAGTTCAAGATGGTCAGTGAAGAAGTAGACTCCGAGCAAAAGGCTCAATTGGGTCTGGCCCTGGCCAGTGTCCGTTCACAGTCTGAGCTGTTTGATCTTGTCAGTGACCCAACGGCCCTGACTCCGATTGCCAATAATGCAATTACCTGCACCGTGGGTGATGATGTTTCCCTTCAGCTGCAAATAATGGCAACCGACCTTACCGGGCAGGTAGATTATACTGTTGCCGGTACGAATCCAACAGCTATTACAATAACCGATGACCAGGGCAATACCATTGACTTTTCAGCAACCAGTCCCGGAACTGCAACCCTGGTGCTCTACCGGCAGAATGGTGTGGCAGAGCATGACTGGATTGCCAAACTGGATGTAACGGTTACGGGGATATATGGAGACGTAACTGGTGAAGGTGAAATAACTATAACAGATGCAGTTAAAGTACTTAAACATATCACAGATGGGATCACTTTGAATGCACAAGAACAAATACTTGGTGATGTTAACGGAGACGATGCTGTAACGATAACTGATGCAGTTCTTGTTTTGAAACACATTACCGACCCTGACATCCCGTTCCCGGTGGAAAATCCGTAAGCTCTATTTTAATCGTTATCATTAAATAATGAAGGGAGATTAAGAATGCAGTTAATAGAGATAAAACAGCATGCTTCAAACAAATTGGGTGCGTTATTTATAATTCTGGCTATGCTGGTAATGAGTGTATCCTTCGCAGCCCCGGTTGAAGCTGGACCCGAACATATTATACAAGTAAGCAACGGGTCCGGAACACCTGAAAGTACAGTTTCGATAACTGTAAGTATGAGTGAGATAAAGGGATTAGCTGGTGTACAATATGTAGTTAATTTTGATAAGGAGCAATTAACTTTAACTAATCGTACGTGGAATCCTGCCTCTTATTTTAATGCCAGCTCTTCTACAATAAAAAACGATCTTGGGTATATAAGCATTGCTTCTGCCAATGGGGATGGTGATGCTTGTTCTGAGAATACTGCTATGGATCTGGTTACATTAAACTTTACCGTAAAACCAGGTGCATATAACGGAACTTATCCCATAACTATAACTAATACGTGGGAAGCATTAAAAGGATCTGATGGTACGGAGGACGTTGCTTTAGGAACACCGGTTGACGGATCCATTACCATTACCGGTGGAATCGATCCGCCACCGGGACCGGCGTTTTCACCTGGGAAAGCTAAGATAGATACCGACAACAGTCGTGTATACTTTGAGTTTGATCAGGCTGTTTATGGAGATACAGGTGCGACTACCGCTATAGACAAAGACGATTTTACCTTTACCTATAATGCCAATGGCAGTCCGTTAGGCGTTACATTTGGTACCTTAAATAACGCTAGTGATATTGCTCCTGCAGCGGGTGATAAAGGATTTTTCCTCTTCCTTACCCTGACCGGTAACGGTGGACTGGCGACAGGTCAAGAAACGATTACGATTACACCAAAAGATGGTGCTTCCATCTATAACGCAACCGGTGCACCTATGTTAGCATCTGCAACTACCGGACCATTATATCTAAACGATACTACTCCGCCAACCTTTACGGCAGAGCAGGGGGCTGAGCAAGACCCGGGCTCCAAAGAAGTGCTGATCAATATTACACCATCTGAAAACGTAAATTGGTGGATTGTTTTTGTGACTGATGGGGATACTGCGCCCAGTATTGCCCAAATAAAAGCTGGACATAATTCTGAAAATAATCCCGCACTGTCGTATTCACAATCAGGAACCCCGGCTACTCCGGCCGGATATGGATTTTATACTACTTTACCTGCTGACGCTACCAATTATGATGCATATATGGTAGTCGCAGATGAAGCCGGCAATGACTGTAGCAGTCCTTCCCTAATCAATGTAACTACACCGCGCGCACTAAGCACGGATGCTACGGTCACTTCAGCTGCCTATACCGTAAGTATCGGAGGAACGGGTTCAGAAACTATTACCGGTGTTCCCTTCGGTACCAGCAAGGCTAACTTCCTGGCAGCATTAACCGCGGGAGATGCCAACCAGAGCTGGAATGATAACGGAATAGCAGATCCGGTAGTAGACGGCGACACTCTGGTGGTAACCGCCGAAGATGGCACAACTCAGGTAACTTATACAATTGATGTAGACCCACAAATCATGGTAACCTCCATTACCGTTACCGGTACCGGTGGTGAGACTACCATGCTGGACAATGCACACGGCGGTTCCCTGCAGATGCTGGCCGACGTATTGCCCAACGATGCCTATAATAAGGCAGTAACTTGGAGCGTAACCAACGGAACTGGTTCAGCATATATTGATCCTGCTACCGGTCTGTTGAATCAGGGAATCGTAGGCACCGTAACTGTTAAAGCAACTGCTAATGATGGATCCGGAGTGTCCGATACACTTGTAATTACTATAAGAGGCGTTCGGATGTCAACCGGTGGAGTAAGTATGATTGTCGATGATGAGTATCAGCTTACAGCCGAAGCCGTACCCAGTGGTGACCCAATCGCTAGCTGGACCTCCAGCAACACTGCTGTTGCAACTGTAGACGGCACCGGATTGGTTACAGCAGTCGCTGTAGGTACAGCGATCATTACAGCTAGTACTGCCGATGGCCGTGAGGGTAGATGTAACATTACAGTATCTCCGAAACCTCTGGCAACGCTTGCAAATCTGACCATCAGTTCCGGAACCTTGACACCGACGTTTAATAAAAACACCTATAATTACACTGCTACGGTAACAAATTCGACAAGCTCTATCGAGATTACTTATACTCCTTACGCAGGTACAACAGTAACAGGCGATGGAATTAAACAGCTTATTGTTGGAAAAAATACCTTTAATATCGTAGTTGAGGGCGCAGACTATACAACTGCTACCTACAAAATCGTCATCACGAGAAAGTCAGCCAGTTCAGATCCCGGCGGTGGCGGCCCTGGCGGTGGCAGCACCTTCGACGGAACCTTGATTAAGTACAAAGAGGGTAGGACTGTCAGTGACAGCAGCTTGGGAGCCAAAGTACAAATCCCCGCCTATGCTATGGATCAGGACTTCAAAGTAAAGATCGAAAAAGCCAGCAGCAGCGGTCTGAATGTACCGGATGATAAGAGAATCGTTGGAAAAGTAATTGAATTTACCAAAGACCTGGCAGGTAATTTCGAAAAAGACATTACTATTACGCTGAATTTTGATGAAGATGATATTGATTTCAGTAAATATTCTCTCAGCCTGTACTACTACAACACTAGTGGCAGAAAATGGGTAGAGCTGGAAAATGTCAAAGTAGATAAAGGCATTGGACGAGTAACTGGAGAAACTGATCGTTTTGGTAAGTTTGCCTTACTGACAACTGCCAAGGAAGAACCGGTTAAACCACCGGTTAAACCACCAGTAACACCACCGGCGAAACCGCCGGTAACACCACCGGTAACTCCACCTGCTGACATTGCCGGTCACTGGGCAGCAGGCAGCATTACAAAACTGGTTAACAGCAAAGCTATAACCGGTTATCCTGACAATACCTTCAGACCCGACAATAACATCTCCAGAGCAGAATTTGCTACGATACTGGTTAAAGTATTCAAGCTATCTGCCAAAGATGGTAAGGTATTTGGCGATACTGAAAAACATTGGGCCAAGGACAGCATTTCTACCGCCCAGGCTTATGGCATCATCAATGGTTATAGCGAATGGTCATTCGGACCTGATGACAATATTACCCGTGAGCAGATGGCAGTAATGATAGTCAAAGCTGCCGGATTGAAGCCAGCAGAATCAACTAAAAACTTCAGTGACAAAGCTCAAATATCCAGCTGGGCAAAAGCAGCAGTCGATACCGCAGTTGCTAATGGAATTATGTCAGGTTATCCTGATAATACCTTCAAACCTCTGGCTACAGCAACCCGGGCAGAAGCTGCAACAATATTTGCCAATATAATGAAATAATATTGTTTATCTAAAACCATGAGAGGCTCCTCCGGGCTAATACCTCGGAGGAGCTTTCTTAATCAGGGCGGAGAAAGGGTGAATGCTCTTTGACAGGAAAAAACCGATGGGTAAATAAAATACTGGCAGCAGCTTTAACGGCAGTCATACTATTAACGGCAAATGCTGCTTTGTATACGGTTAATGCAGCCAACCTGAGCTCCAGTTATCAAATATTAAAAAATGATCCAGCTAACCAGATATTTATTCAAACCATATTAGAGAATGGGGCTACTGAGGGGCAGATAGAATCTTTTTTAAATGATTTGGACTCCGAAGTAGCTAAAGCCGGTACGATTACTGAGAATAACTTCGATTCGGTTATGTACAATGCATTAAAGGAAGTAATCACCTGGAGGAAAAATCGGGCTATTTTCCAGGCATTACTGGAAGGTTTCAGCGAAGAAATTGACTATACCCTGGAAAATCATGAACTGCATCCCAACCTGATACCCTTACGGAATGCAGTCAGGGATAGTGTTCTGGGTATACCTGCTCCACCACCCTCCGGTGGGGACAGTAACGGGGGCAATACTGGAGGTAATACCGGAGGTAATACTGGCGGAGGCGGAGCTGCAACTCCGGCAGTATTACCAACGGAAAACCAGCCAACTGATAGCAACCCTGCAGCACCAATAACGGTTGAACCGGTTTCAGAAGCTGCAGAGGTAACGTTTAAAGATATTGAAGGGCACTGGGCACAAAATACTATTAAAAAAATGACGGACCTGGGAATAGTAAGTGGTATGAGTGCCAACCAATTTGCCCCGGAGCGGTCTGTAACCCGGGCAGAATTTGCTGCTCTGCTGGTTAGAGCTTTGGATACCAAGCCCTCAATACAGCTGATGGGACAATTTAATGATGTGACGGTGGATAAATGGTACTTTACCACCGTAAACACAGCTGCCAGTGCCGGATTAATCAGCGGATACAGTAACGGCGTTTTTGGACCTGATGACCTGGTTACCAGAGAGCAAATGGCAATTATGATTAGCAAAGCTCTGGCTTATAAAGGGCAGGAGAACAATCTTTCCGAGGCCAACGCAACTACAGTACTAGCTGCTTTCAGAGATAATAATGCTATATCCCCATGGGCTGCAAGTAGTGTCGCTCAAATGGTCGGGCAGGAAATAATGAGAGGCAGGGGTAATGACGAATTTGCTCCTCGAGCCAATGCTACCCGTGCGGAAGCCACCGTGCTGATCCATCAAATGACTCAACATTTAAAAATAATCCCGTAAAATATATCATCTATGTTACATGCAGTCTCCATATAAATCAAAACTTAAAAGCGCTGTTCAAGGTTTAACCAACCCTAAACAGCGCTTTTTACTATCAAATTACTAGAGCTGTCTGCCAACGGGGATTATCTGCCAAACTTTTCTTTTCCAGGCCCAAAACCATAATATCAGCAGCAAGCAGGGTACCAGCAGCAGCTTATGATAGAGCAAATATACTGCTGCTACCAATGGTATAAGCAGGACTCGGGTCAAACCCCGGAGTATTTCCCGGTGGGCAATAAAACTTGCCACCGGCGGTGAATTACGGTAGTAAAACTCTACAAACTGTTTTCCCCAGGCATTGGTAAGCAGATAATCATCCCGGAAAGTACGTAACAGGGCTACTGACGGGGTGAACCTGGAGCCAAACGCTGCAGTAGCGATAAAACAATTGTCCTCTCTGGAAATATTAATTGTATAAATCAAATCCTCTTTGCCTTCTTCATGGACAACTAATGTAATTATATCAGCACCATCAGCCAGAACAATACTATTTCCTGTTACCGTTGTATCATTATAATAAACAGTAACTGTGGCGGCCGGGGCGGGAATATAATCTATAATTAAATCAGTCGCTTCAGTGTTTATATTGATTGCGTAATTGGTCTCAAAAATCGTAAAATTATTAATCAAATCCGGACTGCTGCCGCCAATTCCTTCGTAAATACTAAGTGCTTCCAATGGGCTAACCAATGTCAGGGCTTCATCTACCGGTCCCACACCGGTACTATAAACCATATCACCGGCAATATGTCCGACAGCAGCTATTGGGGTTACACTGAAAAACATATACTTGCCCAGATCATCCTGAGTCAGCATATAGGTAATATCATTAGCACCGGGAATGGGTTCCATGGCCGTCCCGCTGTCCGTATCAGCCCGATACCACTGATAAATACTGGAACCTTCCGGATCCTCTTCATCATCGCTGTAAATATAACTGCCTGATAATGACTGTTTTATCCGTCCGATGCCGCTTATCGCTAAGCTACCAGCCGCCGGCGGTAAATTCAGACAATACTCTGCATCAATCACACCGCCGGTGAATACTTTACCTGACAGACTGTTCAACTGATGATGGCGTGCAGAATCCAGAATTCTATTTTTAATGGTGGTCAAATCAGTAATTCCGGCACTATACATCAGGGCCGCAACTCCTGATACATGAGGAGCAGCATTGGAAGTACCGCTCATAAATGCATAATCAGCATTTGGAACTGTACTTAAAACATAATTGCCGGGAGCAGCCACATCCACCGAGGCTCCATAATTGGAGAAAGAGGCTAAATTACCCTGATTATCAATAGCAGCTACCGATATAACATTAGGCAAATCAAAGCTGGCCGGATAAACAGGAACCGTGTCATTATTTGTACTTTCATTTCCGGCCGCCGCTATAAATAGCATTGGTGCTGCTGCCATAGCTTCGTATAACAACTGATCATAATTATCACTTCCCCAGCTGCAATTGGCGAATTTAACTCCCTTATCGACAGCATACTCAATAGCCAGTATAGCATCGGCAGTATTTCCTCCATCAGGTGATCCAATAAACTTTACCGGCATAATTTTTACCAGCGGTGCTACCCCTGCTACCCCGTAAGTGTCACTTACTGCGGCAATAATACCAGCTAAATGAGTACCATGGCCATCAATTTCAGGGCAATCATAAACACTGTTGTCCTGGTTATAAAAATCCCAACCATTAATATCATCGATTAAACCATTATAGTCATTATCCAGACCATCATCGGGAACTTCATCGGGATTGGTCCAAATATTGGGGGCCAGGTCAGGGTGAATAATATCTGTACCCGTATCGATAACGGCCACAACCACATCAGCACTTCCCTGACACATCTGCCAGGCTGGTTCCAGATTGATATCGACGCCAGCTGTTCCGGATACTCCATCTATGATTTGGCCGTAATTTTTTAACCCCCACAATAAATCGGCAAACTCATCATCGGATATGGGATATGTATAGGGATATAAACGGTAATTGGGCTGTATATATTCCACGGACGGGTCTTTGGCAATATCTGCCAAGATAGCTTTTTGCTCCGCTTCGGTTTTACTGTCCAGAGAAACCAGCCTGGCATTAATAATCTTCAGGTCCTTTTTTCCCTGGAAAGCATGTTTACTCATAATCTGAACCTTTGAACTATTGCTCAAGCCCTTTTTAAACTTTACGATATACTCACCCGGCACGGCATCAGCGCTACTAAAACTGGATTTCCATGTATCCGGTGATTTATTCGGGGTCAGTGAATCCGATATATCGGAATCACTGGCTGCACCATATCCTGCCATCAAACTGAATATCAGGGTAAAAGTCACAAATATTATGGTTCCCGAAGAACGTAACGGCATTAAATCATTACCTCCAAATTAAATCAGGTTCGGGATTACTGAAAATTATTATAAATGTCATCCTGAGGAGCTGCAGGCGACGAAGGATCTCTTTGGTAAGTCCGTAATATTAGGATTTGCGCAAACTAGATACCCCCTAAGGGACTACCGATACACCCTTGCGGGTATTATTAAGGTTCTCAGAATGACATGCAAAAGGTTGCTTTTTCAGCAGCCCTGGGCGGTTCTATAACGAATCGGCACTAAGGAAATCCAGATTTTTACCGTACTTATCCCCTAATTTCTGCATCACCTTAATATCCTCCGCACTTAAACGGGAGCGCAAAATCCGGTGCACCTCCTTAAGTTCGGCAGAGGATATGGACTCACTGGTACCCACATCATACAAATACTCTATCTCCGACCAGCTCAGCTTACGAATAATAATCAGGCCGGCCTTAAACAAATCGTTCTTATCGATGGGCTTATTAACTCTGCGTTCCACAGCTTTAACTATATCGTCCTGGTCCACCTTGTCGGAATACGACGGAGATTGTTTTCGCTCTAAAGTATTATCCCCACCCAATGGTTGTTCTGATGAAATCGACTCTGAACCCTGAACATCTGCCTCGCTATCCAGAGGGGAGGGACTATCACTGAACAATACCCCGGGACGATTCAGACTCATCACAATCTGATCCATTTTGTAATTTATATAAAAACCTGTAACCATCAGCAAAACAATAACCGTTCCCAGTATAACAAACACCCTGGCCTGCTTCTTCATATAGTCGGCCTCCTTTATATACATATAATATACGCCTGCACGTAACACTTTCCTGCAAAGCTCAAAAGGTTTTAAGTTTTAGGATTTTATATAATTCAAAAATTCTAAATATGTCACTCTAAGTGATAGCGAAGCAACTAATGCTTAATTACTTCGACACTTCGGACTGTTATATGATAAAATATTATCCGTACTTACAACAATTCACAATATTGTCAGCCCTACTTTGATTACATAACTGCGGAGAACCAAAAATGATTGACATACATACCCATATCCTTCCCGGTCTGGATGACGGTGCTGGTAACAAGGATGAATCACTGGCTATGGCCCGCATCGCTCTGGAAGACGGGATACATACCATAGTTGCCACCCCGCATGTATTACCGGGGGTATTTGACAATGACAAAAATAAAATCCTGTCGATCACCGCGAAACTAAACCAGGCTCTGCAGGAACAGAAAATAGCCGTTAACATTCTGCCTGGTGCAGAATACCGTCTGGAACCCGACCTCCCCAGGAAGTTGTCCCAGGGAGAACTACTCACCATAAACAATAACGACCGATACCTGCTGGTGGAACTGCCCTCCGCCTTCATACCCGAATACACTGCTCAGGTCCTTTATGAAATTCAATTGCAGGGAGTAACCCCGATAATTGCCCACCCGGAAAGAAACGGGGGGTTCACAGCCCGGCCTGCTGCTTTGCAGGAACTGGTAGCCCGGGGAATGCTGACTCAGATAACCTCCGCAAGTATCACCGGTTCATTCGGCAAAAATATAAAACAGATTGCCTGGGGCTTCATAAAAAAGGGTCTGGCCCATCTGATATCCTCTGACGCTCACTCATCAACCGGAAGGGCGCCCTTACTAAGCGAAGCACAAAAAGAAATTCAAAAACACCTGGGCAGCAAACCTGCCTGGCAATTAATTCAGCAAAACCCCGGCCTGGTTATTGAAGGGAAACCACTGGAAAAACCATATATCTCTGGTAATAACGGCTGGTGGAAACAACTTATAAAACGGGCTTAGATTATATTTATAATTGCTTTAGAGAATAATCAATGGATAAAAGCAGGAATCTTGTCGAGTTTTAGATAATTATTACATATATACATATATGGAAGCCGAAAGGAGTAAAGGTGGATTTGAATGACCAGAATCAAAGTGGTAAATATTCTGAAGATGAAATAGAAATCGACCTGCGGGAACTACTGAAAGTATTTAGAAAATGGGGCAAGCTCATTATCATTATGACCCTGTTATGTGCATTGGCAGCCGGTTTGGTAAGCTGGTTGCTATTATCCCCTGTCTATCAGGCCAATACACTATTGATGGTCAGTCAGGCCACTGAAAAACTGCAAGCTACTGCCAGCGGCAGCAATGAGGGCCTGGAAGATGTAGTCGGCTCAGTATCGCGTATGCCGGTACTCACCATGAGCACCTATCTGGGCCAGATTAAAAGTGAAACCCTGATGAATCGTATCATTGAGCGTCTGGAACTGGACGACCTGGGATACAATGCCCGTAGTCTATCCGGAATGATAGATGCCAGTGTAGTAAAAGACTCCAACCTGATAGAAGTAAAAGTAACCGGTACCGATCCGGAGCTGGCTGCTAAAATAGCTAATACATTATCCGAAGAATATCTGACCCTCATGAACGAGAAGAACCAGGAACAAATGAGCCGTTCGGTAGACTTTCTGAACAAGCAGAAAACCATCACCGACCAGGACCTGGACAAAGCCAGTGAATCATTACGTCGATTTCAAAGTCAGCCACGGGGAGTAGCCGTGCTGGAAACAGAATTCAATGCTGGTTCACAGGATGCTGCCAGCCTGAACTCCCGATTGAAAACTGTACGAATAGAAATTCAACAACTGTCAGCTGGTATATACAGTCTGGAAAAACAGCTAAGTATAACTCCACAAACCATTAATAGTGAACAAAAGGATACAAACACCGGAAACACCTACACTACTCAGGTGGCTAATCCGGTATATGTTTCCCTGGTGCAGGAACTCATCGCCAAAAAAGCGGCCCTGGCAGAAAAAGAGGGTGAAGCTGCCGGGTTGCAGCAGATGCTAGTGCAGACCAATCTTGAACTGGATACCCTGCAGGCCGAACTGGCTGAAAAGCGCCTGGAGCAGGAGAAACTGCAAAGAGAAGTCGATCGATTGAAAAAAACTTCGGAAACCCTGGCTATGAAAAAAACCGAAACCCAGATAGCCAAATCCATAGACCTGGGTAATACCAGCGTAGTAGTAGTATCGGAAGCTTCAATCCCGGAATCGCCGATAAAACCTAATAAAAAGTTAAATGTAGCTATAGCCTTTGTACTGGGCTTAATGCTCTTTTCCCTGTTGGCCTTTGTACTGGAATATCTGGACAACACCATTAAAACTCCGGAAGACATCAACCGGGAACTGGGCTTGTCGGTTATCGGGGTTATCCCCAAAATGAACCGGCAAAACACGCGCCACTAACTATATGGAGGTAATCATGACAAAACAGGCAGATAAAATACAACGATTGGTAACCCATGAACATCCTAAATCTCCGGCAGCCGAGGCATACCGTACCCTGCGCACCAACCTGGGCTTTACCTTTGTGGACACTCCCTGCCGCTCCATACTCTTTTCCAGTCCCAATCCCGAGGACGGCAAATCAACTACTATTGCCAACCTGGCAGTAACCATGGCCCAGGCCGGCAACCGGGTAATCCTGGTGGACAGTGACCTGCGCAAGCCTATGCTGCATAAAATATTTGACCTGGAAAACCAGCGCGGACTTACAAATGCTATGATGCAGCAGCTAACCCTGGAAGAAACCGTACATAAAAATGTTATTGACAAACTGGACATCCTGACCAGTGGTCCCATTCCTCCCAACCCGGCAGAAATACTGGCATCGAAAAAAAGCAAAGCCCTGTGGGACCAACTAAAGGAAACTTACGACTATGTTTTCATCGACTCTCCGCCGGTGCTGGCAGTAGCCGATGCCTCCATTCTGGCTACTCAGGTGGACGGCGTAATCCTGGTAGTACGCTCTGCCCGTACCCGTATCGACTTGGCCCGGGAAGCCAGGGATCAACTGCTCAAAGCCAATGTCAACATTATCGGGGTGGTCCTAAACCAGCTTGACATGGAAAGCAGTGGCTATCAATATTACTACTACTACTCACAGGAAAACGCCAACCGTGAAAAAAAACGCCGGGGACTAAAGCTATTTGGATAAAAAGAGAGACAGGGGGAGACAGGGGGACGGTTCGAGCGTCTCCGTAGCAAAGCGAAGGACCGATAGGGAAGACGATGGAACCGTCCCCCTGTCTCTCCGTAGCAAAGCGAAGGACCGATAGGGAAGACGATGGAACCGTCCCCCTGTCTCGAATTAAGTCGATAAAAGGGGAAAACAAGGTATGCACAAACCTGAGGGAACAATGTATAATATTCATAGGGGAAATGTACTATATTCACCTAAACATTCACTCAGAATGTGACAATAGTCCTAACGGGGAGGATGTTTTAATTATGTTGAACCATAGCCAACAGTACAGCCAGAATAGTCGTGGAAAAAACAATAAAGGTATTTAAAAATATGAATAAAATCAGATATACATTATTGTTGATTTTTGATGCCATACTTATCAATCTATCGGTTTTGATAGCCTTAAGCCTGCGCTTTGATGGCATTATTCCTGTACAATATGTGGACGCCATGGTAAACCTGATACCGCTGTTCACTGTAGTATGCCTGGCTATATTTGCAGGTTTACAGCTATATAACCGGGTATGGGAATATGCCAGTATCGCAGAAATGTTTGCTATTTTACGCGCTACAACTCTCAGTATGGGAGTCATTATCCTATGCATAGTAATTTTCACCTTGCCTGCGTTGCCCCGCAGCGTATACATATTAACCTGGATAATGATGAATATATTTATCGGTGTTTCCCGTATATCATGGCGGGTCATACGGGGTTTTCTGCTAAAAGGAAAATCCTCGGATGTAAGCCGGGTTCTTATCGTAGGTGCCGGAGATGCTGGTAACATACTGGTACGCGAAATACAAAACAATCCCCAGCTCAAGCTGAAAGCAGTGGGATTTATCGATGATGACCGTGCCAAAATACATAAAATACTGAATAATGTCCCAATCATGGGTAAATCGCATAAAATTCCCATCCTCGTAAAAGAACTGAACATAGACGAAATAATAATAGCCATGCCCTCGGTCAGCGGTGAAAAAATACGTCCCATAGTTGAAATAGCGAAAAAAACCGATGCCCGCGTGCGTACACTTCCCGGCATATATCAGATTGGTAACGGCAATCTTCTTACCCACATACGTGATATTCAAATGGAAGACCTGCTGCGCCGTGAACCGGTCAATACCGACCTGCAGCACATTGCCGCCTACATCAAAGGCCGGACAGTAATGGTAACCGGTGCCGGAGGCTCCATAGGCTCGGAACTCTGTCGCCAGATATATAATCTTGGAGCTTCGGACCTGGTAATGATTGACTCCTGTGAAAACAACCTCTTTGACATAGAACAGGAACTGCTTAAACTCACCGGTGAAACGCTTATTCACCCCGAACTTCTGGACATCCGCGATAGAGCCAAACTGGAAAACTGCTTTGCTAAATACTTCCCCCGGGTGGTCTTTCATGCTGCTGCCTACAAACACGTACCTATGATGGAAATACACCCTGATGAAGCCATAAACAACAATGTAATAGGCACATGCAATGTAGCTAAAATGGCGGACATTTACCGGGTGGAAAACTACGTCCAGGTATCCACCGACAAAGCCGTAAACCCCACCAGCATAATGGGGGCCAGCAAGCGCCTGGCTGAATTGGTTGTAAAGGATATAAGCCGCAACAGCTCCACCTGTTTTTCCATTGTGCGATTTGGCAATGTCCTGGGAAGCCGGGGGAGCGTAATACCTATATTTATTAAGCAAATACAGGTCGGCGGCCCGGTAACGGTAACCCACCCGGAAATGAAACGCTACTTCATGACCATTCCGGAATCGGTACAGCTTATCATCCAGGCCGGAGCTATAGCCAAAGGCGGGGAAATATTCGTACTCGACATGGGTGAAATGGTCAAAATCAATGATCTGGCCCGTGACCTCATTCGCCTGTCAGGCTATGAACCGGAACGGGACATTCAAATCATCTACACCGGCATACGCCCGGGAGAAAAACTATACGAAGAACTCTTTACCAACCGTGAAGAAATAGCTGCCACCACACATAAAAGAATATTTATATCAAAAAAAGAAATGGATAAAACCTACGTCAACATAAGCAAAACTATAACTGCCTTCGCCAACAGCGGAATACACGACCGAAACGAAATAATTGAACTAATAGCAACACTGCTGCCCGAATACCAAATCCCCGAAGACATATCCCCAAAATCCAAACAAAAAATCGGGGTAATGTAAAAAACAAAAAAAGTCATCCTGAGCAATAGTCCCGTGTCTCCCCGTGTCTCTGCGAACCAGACCGTGGAGCATCTCCGATATAAAACCGTAGCGAAGCGAAGGGAAGGGAAGGGAAGGGAAGGGAAGACGATGGAACCGTCCCCGTGTCTCCCTCTCTCTGCCAAAATGAAAAACCAGCATCAAAAGGAGTCCCAACCAATGAAAATACCCTTAATCGATCTAAAAAAACAATACGCCAACATAAAACAAGAAGCCGAACAGGCAATCCTTGGAGTCCTTGCCTCTGCCCAATACATAATGGGCGAAAACGTCAAAGCCTTCGAACGCGAAATGGCCGACTACATAGGAGTCAAACACGCCATAGCAGTAGCCAACGGAACCGATGCGCTCGTAATCTCCCTCAAGGCACTTGGCATAGGCCCTGGAGACCAAGTAATAACGACACCATTCACCTTCTTTGCAACCGCTGAAAGCATCTCTGCCGTCGGTGCGACCCCGGTATTTGTTGATGTAAGAAAAGACACCTTCAACATTGATGAAAACCAGATTGAAGCCAAAATAAACAGTAAAACCAGGGCCATCATGCCGGTACACATATTCGGCCAGCCCTGTGAAATGGACCGTATAAATGGAATAGCCGCCAAACACAACCTATATGTAATAGAAGACGCCTGCCAGGCCATCAGCGCAGAACACAAAGGCAAAAAAGCTGGAGCCCTGGCTGACATAGCCTGTTTCTCCTTTTTCCCCACCAAGAACCTGAGCTGTGCCGGTGACGGCGGCATGATAACCACAGACAATGACCGTCTGGCAGCCATCTGCAGCGCCTTAAGAATCCACGGCAGCGGCGAAGCCGGATTGCAGGCCTTCAACCTGATCCATAACATTGATGAAAACACTACTGAAAATCAGAGCGGAGACAACACCGTTTATAATCCCCTTAAATACTACAACTATCTAATTGGTCACAACTCCCGCCTGGACGAAATTCAAGCGGCCATCCTGAGAATAAAACTCAGGAAACTACATGAAAACCAAAACCAACGCCAGGACCATGCCCGCTTCTATAATGAAGCCCTGAAAGACACAAAACTTATTAGACCGGTAAGCAGGGAAAACATAAAACATGCCTGGCATCTTTACATACTGCAGAGTGAAAACCGACCGGCCATAACACAATATCTGAACTCAAAAGGTGTAGCTACCGGCATATACTACCCGGTCCCTCTGCACTTGCAGAAAGCCTACACCAACCTCGGCTACCAACCGGGAGACCTGCCCAACGCGGAATACTTATCCAACCGTACCTTCGCCATACCCGTCTTCCCGGAACTAACCACCGAGGAAAGACAATACATAGCAGCAACCATAATAGAAAGTGAGCGTGAGAATTGACAATTCCCGTAGAGGAGGCCTTCAGCCTCCGACAGACATGGGGACGGTTCGAGCGTCTCCGTAGCGAAGCGAAGGACCGAAGGGAAGACGATGGAACCGTCCCCGTGTCTCACTCGTGTCTCCCCGTAGCGGAGAATTCATTCTCCGGTCTCTCTGAACCAGCAAACAAGAATCCGTAGCGGAGAATTCATTCTCCGATATATAACAAATAATTTGTCTCAGAAAACCAGCGAAAAAAAAGGAGACTGAATCAATGCCCGAAAAAAACTACTTCGTCCACGAATCCAGCTACATAGACGAACCCTGTGAAATAGGCTCAGGCACAAAAATCTGGCACTTCTCGCACATCATGCCCAACTCCAAAATCGGGCAAAACTGCAACATTGGCCAGAACGTAGTCATATCCCCCGGGGTAACACTGGGCAACGGAGTAAAAATTCAAAACAACGTCTCCATCTACACCGGAGTCATCTGTGAAGACGACGTATTCTTAGGCCCATCCTGTGTCTTTACCAACGTAATAAACCCGCGCAGCTTCATTGAGCGCAAGGACGAATACAAAACAACCCTGATAAAAAAAGGCGCCACCATCGGTGCCAACGCCACCATAATCTGCGGTAACACCATCGGCAAATATGCCCTTATCGGTGCCGGCGCCGTAATAACAAAAAACGTCCCTGACTACGCCCTCATGACCGGCAACCCGGCCAAACTAACCGGCTACATCTGCCAATGTGGTCAGCGACTGGAATTTATAGCAGGACAAGCTCAATGCCCAGCTTGCGCCGATCTATATATATTTAGTGAGGAGTCAGGCGTGAAGCATCAGGCGTAGGTTCGAATTCATTCGAACATTAGACTCGGGTCTCACCTGAATCCGTAGCGCAGGTGAGACATGGGGACGGTTCGAGCGTCTCCGTAGCGAAGCGAAGGACCGAAGGGAAGACGATGGAACCGTCCCCGTGTCTCACCGTTGCTCAACATACAAAAAAACTTAAAGGGGAATGGAAATGAAACAGACCTTACTAAATAAAATTAACTCCAAACAAATCACCGTCGGCGTAGTAGGCCTGGGCTACGTCGGATTACCCTTGGCCGTAGAAAAAGCCAAAGCCGGCTACAAGACCATCGGTTTTGACGTTCAGCCCGCCAAAGTAGAAATGGTCAACCAGGGTATAAACTACATCGGCGACGTAGTTGACAGCGAACTGAAAGAACTCGTAGAAAAAGGCCTGCTCTCCGCTACCTGCGACTTCAGCTTCGTAAAAGACGTAGAGTTCATAGCCATAGCTGTCCCCACCCCTCTGGACGAATACCAGCAGCCGGACATCAGCTATGTTCGCGACTCCACCATGGAAGTAGCCAAATACATAAAAAAAGGTAGCATGATCGTTCTGGAATCCACCACCTATCCCGGTACCACCGAAGAATTAATCCTGCCTCTCTTAGAACAAGGCTCCGGTCTAAAATGCGGAATAGACTTCTACCTGGCCTTCTCCCCCGAACGCGTAGATCCCGGCAACCTCATTTACCAAACCAAAAACACCCCCAAGGTAGTAGGCGGAGTAGGCAAGGATGCCACCGAAGTCATCGCCGCCATGTACAGAAACGTACTGCAAGGCGAAATCTTTGAAGCCTCATCCCCCAAAATAGCGGAAATGGAAAAAATCCTGGAAAACACCTATAGAAATGTGAACATAGGCCTCATCAACGAATTGGCTATCTTATGCAATAAAATGAACATAAATATCTGGGAAGTAATCGAAGCCGCCAAGACCAAACCCTTCGGCTACACCCCCTTCTATCCCGGTCCCGGCCTGGGTGGTCACTGCATCCCTCTGGACCCCTACTATCTATCCTGGAAAGCCAGAGAATACGGCTTCCATACCTCCATGATCGAAGCCTCCATGATGGTCAATGACCGTATGCCCGAATACACAGTAGAACGCGCCGGCAAAATCCTGAACCGCTTCAAAAAATCCTTAAACGGTTCCAGAGTACTAATCCTGGGCGTAGCCTACAAAGGTGACATCGACGACTACCGCGAAAGCCCGGCCATAAGAGTAATCGAAGAGTTTGAAAAAACCGGCTCCGAAATAGAATACTACGATCCCTACGTCAGCGAATACCAGGAACACGGCCACATAAAAAAAAGTCTTCCCGAGCTGACTGCCGAAATAATACAAAAAGCCGACATAGTAGTAATAACCACCAACCATACCAAAGGCATAGACTATGATATTATACAACAAAACGCAAAATACATATTCGACACTAAAAATGCAATGAAGAGCACAAAAAATCGCGAAAACATAGAACTGTTGTAGGAAAGTGAAAGGTTAGACATATAAATTGAAAAGGCGTGAAGCGCTCCCCTAACTTTGTATTAATACATTATGGTAAGATTAATTATGGGAGTTGCGAATATAATACTGTAAATAGAACGGTTTTCAATAAAAACTAAAAAAGGATGGTGATCACATGCCAACCGTTCGTAAAATAGTTGAGAGCAGTCAGCTGGAAAAAATAATAGAATTACCTGCTGAAATGAGGAATACAAAAGTCGAGCTAATTATTCGCTCTTTTAACGAGAAAAAAGAAATTGAGACATTTGAACCGAAAAGGTTTCGGGGACTGCTGAACGTAGAAAATGTCCAGGAACAAATTGAACAAATCAGGAATGATTGGGAGAGACAGTAATGTATTTAGTTGATACCAATATTCTTATATATTATTTCAATAATGATATACCAAAGGACTCAGTAGATAAGATAGAAGAGATATTCAGTCAGCACTTCAATATATCCATAATAACAAAAATGGAATTTTTGGGCTTCAGAGGTCATAACGAAAATTCTTTTAAGCAGGCTAAAAGTTTTATTATGAATGCTAATGCCATTGGGTTAGATGATGTTATATCTGATAGAGTAGTAGATATAAGACGTTCCCATAACATAAAACTGCCTGATGCAATTATTGCTGCTACAGCAATTGAGAATGATCTAATATTAGTAACGAGAAACACTGATGATTTTAAAAATACTTCAGTTAAGCTGTATAATCCATTTGATATTTAGATTGCCAGTATAAGGTGAACAGTGGAGTAATGGAACCATTAGCCGCAGAAAGACGCAGATTATTATGATTAACGCAGAGATAAAACAATAAAATATAAAAAGAATCAGCGTAGATCAGCGTCAAAAAAAGGAGCTTAGAAAACCATGATCAAGATCGGATTACTAGGCTGCGGCCGAATCTCGAAAAACCACTTCGAAGCCATCGCCCAGCAGAAAGATGCCCAGGTAGTAGCCTGCTGTGACATAATACCCGAGCGCGCTAAAGAAGCCGCAGAAAAATATAATATACCTTTTTGGACAACTAAATATGAAGAAATGCTTAAAAGAGATGACATAGACCTGATCTCCATTTGCACCCCCTCAGGCCTGCACCCTGAGCACGGCATCCAGGCAGCCAAAGCCAGCAAACATGTGCTAACCGAAAAACCCATGGCCTGCCGTCTAAACGAAGCAGATGAACTAATAAAAGCCTGTGAAGAAGCCGGAGTAAAACTATTCGTAGTGCTCCAGAACCGTCTCAACCCCAGTATACAACTAGTAAGAAGAGCTTTCGACGAAGGCCGCTTCGGCAGAATATACATGATAACCTCCAACGTCTTCTGGACCCGCCCCCAGGACTACTACGATATGTCTCCCTGGCGTGGTACATGGAAACTCGATGGAGGTGCGTTCATGAACCAGGCATCACACTACGTAGATATGGTCCAATGGTTCGGAGGACCGATAGAAGAAGTAAAATCAATAACTGCTACCTTGGCCAGAAATATAGAAGCAGAAGATACCGGCGCTGCTATTATTCGTTTCGAAAATGGAGCCATCGGCAGCATCAACGTAACCATGCTAACGTATCCGAAGAACTTGGAAGGTTCCATCACCATATTAGGCGAAAAGGGCACAGTAAGAGTTGCCGGGACTTCCATGAATAAAATAGAGCAGTGGGATTTTGTAGATCAACAGCCCTACGATGTTGGAATAGATCAACACAACACTGAGCCCACATCTGTCTATGGGTTTGGGCATGCAGGCTATTACAGAAATGTTATTAATACTCTGCAAGGAAAAAATCATCCTATTAGCGATGGGTTAGAAGGTAGAAAATCTCTTAGATTATTGACGCAAATTTATAAAGAAAAAAGTGATTACATAAATTCTGAGAAAAGAAAATGAGTAAGTTCTCGATATCGGTATTAATACTTTTTATTGGTTCTTTATTAACTAAAATATTAGGTTTTTTACGAGATGTGGTATTGACATACCAATATGGCGCATCCACTATTTCTGACGTATATATTATTGCAACTACGATACCAACAGTGTTGTTTAGTGGTATAGGCATGGCAATCTTAACTTGCTTTATCCCGATTTATTCTCGATTAAAAAATAAAGAAACTGAAAAGAGAAGAACGTTTGTCTCTAACATTATTTCATTTGCATTATTACTTGCCTTTATTATTATTGGAGTGTATTATCTATTCCCTCATGAAATAACAAAGATTTTTGCATTGGGGTTTGATGAATCCACAATTGAAAAAACCATCTCAATAAGTAATATTTCCATAATAGCTGTTCTATTTATTGGGATTTGGAACATAATGAAGGGATTATTACAGGTACATAACAAATTTGCATACACGGCCTTTAGTAGTTTACCGCTTAATTTGTGTATAATAGCCGGAATTGCTCTAAGTAGTGCCAACAATTTAGCGCCTATGGGCATAGGATTTCTATGTGGCTATTTGTTTACTGCATTGTGGGGATATATTGCTGTTAGAAAAGAAATATATCGATACAAACCATATTTGAATTTTAAAGATGAGAACCTTAGAGCGCTATTTGTAATGATGATGCCAGTTTTCCTTAGTCAAATGGTTATGCAAATAAATGTCATTGTGGACAAAACCTTAGCGTCCACCTTAGCACCCGGTATTGTATCGTCACTTAGTTATGCAAACAGGTTAAATGATTTTATGGCAACATTATTTATCGCTACTATTGGCACGGTAGTTTTCCCTGCCATTTCAAAAATGGCTGCAGATAAAGATTATAAAAAGATTGCAGAATCTTATAATTTTGCTTTAAATAAAATGTTGTTGTTTATACTTCCGGCGACTATTGGGTTTATTATTCTGGCAAAACCGATTATTACTATACTCTTTGGGCGTGGCGCCTTTACTGGAGAGAACATTGAGATAACCGCCACAGCTTTAATTTGTTATGTAATTGCGATGCCATTTTATTGTTATAGCTATATGGGTGGCAGAGTTTTCTATGCAATGCAAAATAGCAAAACACCTATGATAAATTCCGTAATAGCAGTCGGACTTAATATAGTTTTAAATTTGGTTTTGATTAGAATTTGGGGATATATTGGTTTAGCCATAGCAACAACTATTTCAATAGCTATTTCTGCTATATTATTGTCATATTCATTAAGCCGCAGCAATCAGTATATGTCTTTCAAAAAAAACATAATAAATTCTTTAACGATACTATGTATTGCTTTGTTAATGGGAGGTATAGTTTACTATCTACATAACTTGTTAATTAGTAATGATGTTTATCAATTTACTGCCTTAATAATAGCTATTGTTGTAGGATTTATAGTCTATTTTGCGGTAATATATGCCTTCAATATATCTTCAATGAGAGATTCTATTGATACTTATATAAAAAGATTCATCTCTGTATTACGCAGGAAATGAAATTAAGTTAGGGAGGCATTTTATCAATTATTTTGAATAATGAGAAGCCTTAAGAAAAAGTATAACATCGGGGTGAAAATATGCTGACTTTAGATACATTAAAGAATCAAAAGAATCAAAATTATTTAATTTGCAAAGAAATAAACAAGAGATTTAACAAATATTATGATATTGGTGATTATAAATTTCAATATAAAGATTTGGATGCTGTACTCGGTGTAAAGGATGATAAACATGTCATTTTATTTGGTAGAGTTGTTAATAGTCGAATGCCTAATAATACTACTG
>DAIMDR010000011.1:0-26010 GCA_036725705.1 Syntrophomonadaceae bacterium
TTGGCAGCATGTTTTACAAATAAATAAGTGGCAATAAAAGTCTTCTGCTGCTCCTCTTTAAGGGTTGCCGCATAATCCAATACCTGCATATCAATCATGGAAGCCATGCTGCCGCCTTCTGAATAAACATTACAGGCTTTTACCAGATCTATAAAATTACTGTTTACTGTCGCCCGCGCTTCTATATCTGAAAAGGTCAAGCGGACAAAATAACGGGTGGTAGTATCTATGGGGGTAATAACCCGGGGAAACAAATCACTATTATCAAACCATTTGCCTTCTGCATACGGTTCCCTGGCTAATAAACAGGCAGTCTCTTCAGCTGCTGTTAACGAGGTGGAAATGGCCAATAAAAAAAATACTCCGAGGGCAATAGACAAAGCTATTCTTTGTACATTAATATCAATCATTTTATTCACCTCCCGCAAAACATTATTTCAGTTATCGCTTTTATTATTCTTTCGCTTTAGTTCTCACCCTTAACGGTTAATGGGATATTATCACTTAAAAATGTTTCCACTTCATCAATTACTTCTCCCAAAGCTTCTATTACCAGGGGGTCAAACAGGCTGCCGCTGGATTTTTTCATTACCTGGAAGGCCGTTTTATAATCCGGTTCTTGCCCGGAATCAGGAAAAGCAGTTAAGGCATCAAAAAAATCAGCCACGGCAATAATACGTGCCAGCCAGGGAATATCAGTATGATCCAATCCACGCGGAAAACCTGTACCATTGTAGCGTTCATGATGATATAAAATGGCCTCCCGTATAGCTTTAAACTCATCGGTTTCAGGCAACATCTCCACTCCGGTCTGAGGATGAGCCTCGTCTGATTCCTCGCCATCACTCCGGCGGCCAATATCATGTAACCAGGCTGCTGCCAGCAACTGGCGTTGCTCATCATTATCCAGGCCGAGTTTATTGCCTAAAAGACGAGCAATACCGGTAACCCGATAAGTATGTCCGATAAACTGAGGGTTGAATTCTTCCAACGCCCTTAATGCCACCGCCAATATCTGCTGCCAGTATGATTCCATTTGCTCACCAGCTTGTAAAGCCTGTATCCGGGCTGAAGTCATTTCAGCAAAATAAGTCATGTGTTTAATTTCATTATCGTTAAAAGCAGCAGACTGCTTTTCGCGAACTATATACAGCAAAATTTTTCCATCGGCAATGGGTATCGTCATCACCGGTTTACCAGGATAATCACACCCTTCCTGTTCCGATTCTGACACTTCACGGCACATTTCACGGGCTTTCTGCCAATCAGGTGGATAGATATAGCGGTTTTCCATATCCCAGGCAGATTCCCGGACTACCGCAAAGCATTGCTCACAATCAACCATCTGCGGAGCTTGAACAACCAACCTGTCCAGAATATCCTGCACAGAGTTCTGTGCGGAAACCCTTTTCAAGTTTCGCAACAGTCTTTCCAACTTTTCCAGCTCTGTAATTCTCCGATGGCTGAGGGCCAGATAATAACTGCCTGCCAGGCCGGTAATCAGCAGCAGTAATCCTGTCATCCAGGGGGGAACCAGTTCACTTAGAGCCAGAGCGGTTACCAGCGAAGTATAAACTATGCCAATTAAGAGTAAATGCTTAGCTTTCATGTTTCATCCTCTTTTGAAATTAATTTCCCTGCTTTTAATTTTAGCATACCATAATCTTCTGTTTTCATAACATTGCTCATAAATGTTCAAACTATAAAAAAACAAAAGGACGGTTTAAGTATGGAAGAAAAACATGTAAATCTGCTTTTGTTCAGCGGAGAATACGATAAAGCTTTAGCTGCTCTGATAATCGCTAACGGAGCCAGAGATACGGGAATGTCAACCACCATGTTCTTTGCTTTCTGGGGCTTAATGCTATTACGTGACCCGGATAAAATGAACCTGGAAACTAAAAACACCTACGAGAAAATGTTCTCGGTAATGACACCTAAAGGAGCTGCCGACTTACCTTTATCTAATCTTAATATGGCGGGAATAGGGAAATATATGCTGCTGGAAATGATGGAAGATAACCATACTCCTCAGCTGGTAGACTTTTTAAATGGTGCCCGCAAAAAAGGAGTAAAATTTCTGGCCTGCAAGTTATCACTGGAAGTAATGGGTATCACTGCTGAGGAACTTCTGCCGGAAGTAGAAATAGTCGATGTAAAAGAATACCTGCGCGACGCTTCCTCTGCCGACATTCAGCTATTTATATGAAAGTGAAACGGATTCAGACTTCTGAACCTGACTCTGCCTGACTTATTCTGACTTGAATTGATTATACTGAACCTAACGATTTCCTATATAACCTAAATCAATAAATAAAATCTGTTTTAATCTGTGCCCGAAGGGTCTGTGTAATCTGTATCTATAAAAAATAATACTCAGGTTAAGCCAGTTAAAGTCATTAATAAAAATAATCATACAGAGTCATAATAATCAGCGCAAAATCTGCGTCAGAAAAAACCGTCAGCAGTCAGTTTAAGTCAGGTTCTAATAAATTTGATGAAGCGTACTCAATTAATAGGATTTAACTCAGTCGCCTGACCCCTCACGCTTCACGCTTCACGCTTCACGCCTCACCCCTCATTCCTTATCAGACCAGGTTCCAAAATCACAGTAGTAACATAGTATAGATAAAATATTACTATCAGGATGGTGGAATATGTCCGGTGGGTTTCCCTATAAGACCTTCAGGCGCGAGGTACTTGGCGCAGACCTTTTGGTTCCGGCCCTGCGAGGCAGAAATATACCCTATATTCATTTTGACAATGCTGCCAGCACCCCGGCTCTGAAACCAATAATGGAGCAAATGCAGGAATTCCTGGCCTGGTATTCCGGCGTTCACCGGGGTACCGGTCATAAATCAATACTATGTTCTAAAGAATATGAAAAATGTCACACGCAGATTGGGCATTTTGTCCAGGCTGACCTGGAACATGACACCGTTATTTTAGTTAAAAATACAACTGAAGCCATAAACAAACTGGCTTATCGGCTTAATTTCTCTGCCGATGATGTAGTTGTTACCAGCGAGATGGAACATCACTCCAATGATCTTCCCTGGAGAAGACATGCTCGGGTAATTTATACCCGCGTTGATGAAAAAGGTTTATTGGATTATGAACACCTGGAAACACTTCTCAGGCAACACTATCCCCATGTAAAACTGGTTTCCATAACCGGTGCCTCCAATGTAACCGGACATCTGAACAACCTGGATTTAATTGCCCGCCTGGCTCATGAATATAATGCTGAATTTATGGTTGACGCTGCCCAGCTGGCACCTCATCATGCAATAAATATGTATCCGCATCATGACCCGCGGCATATTGATTATCTGGCGTTTTCCGGCCATAAAATATATGCTCCCTTTGGTATCGGAGTACTGATTGGTTCCAAAAAAACATTTCTCCAAGGTGAACCTGATATAATTGGGGGTGGTACCGTAAACCTGGTTACGCCCAACCTGATAACCTGGGCCGGACTTCCCGACCGGGAAGAAGCCGGTTCGCCCAATGTAATGGGTGCCTTTATACTGGCTAAAACCTTGGAATACCTGCAATCCTTTAATTTACAAAGCATAACCGCTTATGAAAATATGTTAACGGCTTATGCTCTTGAACAGCTGCAAACCATCCCGGGCATTATAATTTATGGAGCAGAGCCCCGCCTGGGGGTTATCAGTTTTAATCTGGAGAGTATTATCCATAGTCAACTGGGTGCTATGCTAAGCTTTGAAGCAGGTATAGGAGTTCGCACCGGTTGTTTCTGCGCCCAGCATTATGTCAGAAAACTGCTTGACGAAAATACTCCCGCTTATTTATCATATAGCAATACCTATCCAATGGAGAATCTGCCAGGTATGGTCAGAATTAGTCTGGCGGCGTATAATACCCATGATGAAATTGATCGGCTCATAAGAGTATTGAAGCAAATCTCTGATCATCCAAATTATTATTGCAGAAAATACCCTTACTCCAGTATCTACGGAACTTATTATTCCAGCGGTGAAAACTGGCATGAATTTTTTGGTTTATAATTCCAGATATTAATGATTTATAATTACCGAATAGGTTATTCAGCGATCCTGACCTTGCTTATTGCCGTTTAGCCTAATTATTCAATATTCCTTAAAAACAACAATTTGGTCATATTTTCGACATCCTTTGAAGGAATTTAGTCCCTCTTTGGCGAATAATTGCTAATATTGAGAACATGTTTTGCCCGGGACGATTTACTATATAAACACAAACAAGGAGGAATATTATGAGCAAGCCGACTATTAATGATGTATTGCCCATTAATGAAATTGGTGTAACACTCAATAGCAAGCTATATATGAGCATGCTTAAGTTTGCACCGGTTATGTCAGCCCTGTTTACTGACCGAACCGTAGGCTTCTACGCTACCGATCGCGAGAAGTTTATTATGAAAATTGACCCTTCAGAAAAGGTAAGTTTTGTAAAACCAGGCACCAAGTTTGCCAAAGGAGGACCGGCTGATTACATAATGGAAAGCGGTAAAACCGTTGCGGTTGAGTTGAGTGCTGAAACTTATGGAGTACCCCTGCGAGTTGCAACCATGCCGGTTTTTGATGATGATACCGGTGAAGCAATTGGTACCTTTGGAATTGTTGTCACCCGGGATAATGTTGATAACATGGTAAAAATATCGAGCTCATTTATGACCGGATTGACCGAAATCTCCTCAGCAGTCGAACAGACTGCCGCCAGTGCCAGCAGTATCAATGACAGTGAACGGCGGCTAAATGCCGATATAGAAGAAATTGGTGCTACTTCAGCGGAGATAGTACAGATTTTAGACGCGATTAAAACAATTGCCGATCAGACAAAAATGTTGGGCTTAAATGCGGCTATTGAAGCTGCCCGTGCGGGTGACGCCGGCAAAGGATTTGGTGTAGTAGCTGAAGAAATTCGTAAACTATCTGAATCTTCCAAGCAAACTGCCGAGCAAATTCGCGGTTTAACCCGCATAATCAATGAAAAAATTGAAACTGCCCGTAACAATTCCATTTTGACTGTACGGGCATCGGAAGAGCAGGCGGCTGCCAGTCAGGAAATTTCTGCCAGTATCGAAGAATTGCTGGCGGTATCCCATAAATTAAATGAACTGGCTGAATTAATGTAGACTTATGGAAATCCCATTATAGTGCTATACTATTATGGAAAATAAGGCACGAAAGGAAGATTCCATGAGCAATCCTATAGTAACCATCGAAATGGAAAACGGGGATATTATCAAAGCAGAACTGTTTCCTGAAATCGCCCCTAATACGGTTAACAACTTTATCTCCCTGATAAATCAAGGCTATTACAATGGTTTGATTTTTCATCGGGTAATTCCCGGGTTTATGATTCAGGGTGGTTGTCCGGAAGGAAAAGGCACCGGAGGCCCCGGATATCGAATCAAAGGGGAATTTACCAGCAATGGCTTCCCCAACCCCCTAAAGCATGAGCGCGGCGTTCTGTCCATGGCCAGAGCGGCTAATCCTGACTCAGCCGGCTCCCAATTTTTTATTATGGTTGCCACCTCACCGCATCTCGATAATGACTATGCCGCCTTTGGCAAGGTTATCGAGGGTATGGAAATGGCTGATAAAATTGTGGCTGTACCCACCGGATTCCAGGATCGCCCTAAAGACGAGCAACGCATGAAAACCGTTACCGTAGACACCAAAGGCGTAGATTACCCGCAGGTAGTAGCAAAGCAGTAGCTTAATTGGTGAGGCGTGAGGGAGCAGGTTCCATTAATAAACCTGACAAATGTTTAAGATTAATTAAAATTAATTAGCGGAGGCTCAATACCTCCGCTTGTTATTTATATTAAACAAATAATAATCGCCTTAGGAGGAATCCCGTTGGCTAAAAGGCCAATGCAGGGACTTAAAAAAGAGATCCTTCATCACCTGCGGCTCCACAGGATGACATTTATGGTGCTTTTTCAGTAGTCTCAAATTTATTCTTTAACTATAAAAAAATAAAAAGTAGAACAATCACCGCCAACCTGTCGTCCTGAACGAAGTTAAGAATCTAAAAAAAATATCATACCGAATCATAATAATCAGCGTCAGAAACCCGTCAGGTTAAGTCAACCAAGGTCAGGTACAGTCAGGTTCAAAACTGCTAACCCTCCTCAAAACTGTCATCCCGTTCACCATGATAAACCTGACTCAAAAATATTAATATATTAAAAATCAGCGGAAATCCGTGCCCGAAGGGTCTGCGTAATCTGTGTCTATTACCTCCCTGCTTACCTGTAGCTGTTAGTTTTCCCGCTAACCCAGCTGGTGGTCATATCGGGATAGGTTCTATGCAGGATGATATCCTCTCCCGGCTTCCAGCCGCGTTTGCTGATTATATTGGCTACGGTTTGCTCCGCCAGTGCCGGAGCATTATTTTGCCTGCTCAAATGGGCCAGAAACACCTGCACCGGTTTTTGCCAGGGAATACGGCACAGCAACTGACCGGCATCATAATTGGACAAATGCCCTTGTTTTCCCCTTATTCGCTGTTTTAAAAAAGGAGGGTACGGACCCTGGCTAAGCATCTGCGGATCATGATTGGACTCCAGAACCATTACATCGGCATCTTTCATAGCCTGCTCCACCTCGGGAGTAATACATCCCAAATCAGTAGCCATAACCCACTTCTGTCTGCCATAACGAAAAACAAAACCTACCGGGTCAGCCGCATCATGGGAAATGTTAAAAGCCTCAACTCTTACCCCCCCCATATTAAAAGCCATCGGTAATTCCTTACAGCAATATGCGGGCAGACGGTCGCGACATTTTATCCCCTCCCAGGTACGGGGCCTGGTATAGACAGGAATTTCATGACGGCGAATCAGGACATCCAACCCTTTTATATGATCTTCGTGTTCGTGCGTAATCAAAACCCCGTCCAGATCGCCTGCCCGTACCCCAACTTCAGCCAGGCCCTGTTCAATCCGTCGGGCACTGATACCCGCATCGAGCAAAAATTTTGTTTTCCCTAACTGAAAATATACAGCATTCCCAGTGCTACCACTGGCTAAAATATGTACTCGCATAAAACTCATTGCTCCATATATTCAATAATCCTTCTTCATTATAACTTATCGACGAGGTTGCAAAACGCATAATTTTTATTAAGGGCAGCAGTGGGACAGTAAAATATGTATACTGGTTAAAGTGCATACATAAATACAATTAGCCTGATGATATAATTAAATAAGCCTTTAAAAATCCCTTAAATGCAATCAAGGGGAGGAGATGCAATGAACTGGTCCAGCTTTATAGTGGAACTATATCGGCGATTGGCTGATGATGAAGTCACCGCTCTGTCTGCTCAGCTTACCTACTATTTGCTGTTGGCCTTTTTCCCTTTTTTGTTTTTTATTATTACGCTGTTAAGTTATACTCCGCTGGCCAGTGATATCCTGCTCAATCATTTATCTCAAATTTTGCCCCGCGAGGCCTACCTGCAGGTCAGCAACATTATAAACGAAACTGTACTGGCGCGCAGCCAGACTCTGTTATCCATTGGTATGCTGGGTACTTTGTGGGCTGCCTCCAACGGTATGAATGCCATTATTCACGGTATAAACAAAGCTTATTTTGAAAAAGAAACCCGTCCCTTTTGGAAGGTACGAGGGATTTCTATCCTCTTTACACTGGCCTTGACCATCGTTATAATGCTTTCCATTGCTCTGCTGGTATTTGGACAACAACTGGGTAAAGCCCTGTTCATGTTTCTGGGTGCTTCACATTTATTTGCCCAGTTTTGGACTATATTTCGTTATGTCATTCCCCTGACAGCCATGTTGATTGTATTTATGTTTTTTTACATCATCAGTCCCGATCGCAGGGTTGGTATCAGAGAAGTATTACCGGGAACCATATTTACCTCCGTTGGCTGGATAATTATTTCCTGGATGTTTTCTTTGTATGTAGATCAATTTGCACATTATACTTATATATATGGCAGCCTTGGAGGCATCATAATTTTGCTGTTATGGATGTACATTAGCAGTATAATATTGCTGACCGGCGGGGAGTTAAATGCTCTGATTTATGCTAATAAACATAATACTGAAGATTGAACCTTAATCCGGGCTGTCCGAATGGGAAATCTTATGTTCATACATAGCTGCATCGGCCTTGTCTATCAATTCACTCATTTTTATTCCACTGCCGGGAATAAACTCAGCCAGGCCATAGCTGATACTAATCTTAATGCCCAGGGCGGACATATCATCATTATCATCAAATTGTTCAATAATTCTCTTCCAGATCAATTGAGCTTCCAATTGTGAACACTGTGGAAAAACGGCCACAAATTCGTCTCCGCCCATACGAAATACAAAATCAGAATCGCGAACATTATTTTTAATAGTATGTGACGCGGTAATAATTAACTGATCGCCAACCATATGTCCATGTTGGTCATTAACTTCTTTTAAGTTGTCTATGTCTACAAAACATACGGTTACCGGGTATCCGTTTCGTTCTGCCAGCTGAAGCTGTTTATCCAACATCGCCAGCCCGGTAGCGCGGTTATAAAGTCCGGTCATAATATCAGTACTGGCAAATATTTTCAGCTGCTCCTCTGCAGCAGTACGCTCCTGAATTTCTTTATTTAAATTTTCCACCGAGTTCTTTAATTCAGCGGTACGCAATTTAACCTTGATCTCCAGATCCTGATTCATTTTCTTCATGGTTTCCACCATGATTTCCCGTTCCAGCATCAGGTTTTGTGAATTTTGAAAGGCCTCTGAATAACGCACTGATAATACCATACTATTGGAAAAAACCAGCATAATCAGGCCTGCTGCAGCCCACATTTCTCTTTGCAGACTATTGTCTATATAGAACATATCAGTAATTACCGCTATTACCAGTAACAATAATCCCATTATCACTAACCTGGTATCAGTATGTTTAAAGAGTTCCGGTTGCAGTAATAAAACCAGAGCATAAACAGCCACTGCCAAGAATAACAGCTGAAAGACGATATTGATACTGGAATAATATATGGTTGGTAATATAATAATCATCAATCCAACACTAAATCCAACCAGATTCGCCAGTTTTACTATTCGTTTATCAACTTTCTCCGGATACAGGTGATATAGAAAAGCCAGGAATGCCAGGATTCCCATGGTCCAGGTTAAATACTCAATCTTGGTGGCCAGCTCCCAGTTAAACCCGGGAAACCAACGGATAAAGATCATGGAGCCCACAAATAAGGTTCGAATTGAAAACAATAAGCACATGAGACTAAAATACAGATTAGCCTTCTCCTGTTTGCGCAATAAATACAGCAACAGGTGATACAAACCCATAATTAATGCAATGCCCAACATGAAATATTGTATGGCTTCCTCCCGGTTAACGATGTTATATACAGCGTTAACCTCCCCCAGTCTGATACCGTGTCCTATACCACCGATAACGTTCATAAAATTAGATACCTGAATAATTATCTCTATTTCCTGACTGCCGGTATTAAATAAAACTATCCGGGGTAGATTTTGCGGGATCATGGTTTCTTTTGAAGTTCCTACCATCCCATTGGTTGCTATTATTTTGCCGTCAACCCACATCTTATAGGCAGTGTTAATACCTGAAATATGAAGTGCTTTTAAACTCCCGGGAGGTTGGTCGGTATGTACTACCAGACGATAAGTACCATAACCCTGACCAGTGAGAATTCGACCGCCGACCAGCTGTTTATTCCAATTGGCAGGCACATTAATATAGCTGGCTTTCAATGGCCCGCTTTTAAAACTCTGTGCAGTATACAGGTTTTGCCAGTAAAACTCCCATTGTCCTGCTAGTGGTACTACGGTAAGTTGATCCTGATCCAAACCATGTAAATCCAGTACCCCTTCATGGGCAGTTGGTAGCATGCCGGAATTGGTCGCAGTAACACAGCCGCCCACGCCCAACATCAGCAATAAAAGCATTAATAATAAATATTTACCGGTTATTCTTAAATTCATGTTTTTCAAAAACCTTTGGTCTGATATACTTTTTCCTTACTATTCAGACTATTCGTTATATCCATAAAATAGTCCTGCTTATATGCTATAAGTTGCACAAAGCAGGACTATGCTCCTATTCTTATTCCTGGTTTTTGATTTTACTCCAACTATCCCTTAAGCCAACAATACGGTTAAAAACCGGTGCCCCGGGTTTACTGTCCACATCCAGACTAAAATAACCCTGTCGTAAAAACTGATAACGGTAATCTTCCTGCAATTCAGCTCCGGAAGGCTCCACCAGACAGGAGGTAAGAATTTGCATGGAATCAGGATTTAAATAATCAACAAAAGCTTTTCCGTCTTCCTCTTCATCCGGGTTTTCCCTGGTAAATAAATGCTCATATAACCGTACTTCAGCCGGTACCGCATGAGCTGCTGAAACCCAGTGCAAGGTACCTTTTACTTTCCTGCCGGCAGTTGCTCCACCGCTTTTGGAGTCCGGATCATACTGACAATGTAATTCTACAATGGCCCCGCTATCATCCTTGATAACTTCATGCAGGCTGATAATATAAGCACTTTTTAGCCGCACTTCTCCCCCGGGACGCAGGCGGAAAAACTTTTTGGGCGGATCTTCCATAAAATCATCCTGCTCAATATATATTTCCCGTGAAAAGGGCAGTAATCTGTTCCCCATAGCTGGATTCTCCGGATTGTTCTCAGTCTCCAGCCATTCAATCTGATCTTCCGGATAATTGGTAATAACTACTTTCAACGGTTTTAATACCGCCATGATCCGCATGGCATTCAGATTTAAATCTTCACGGATGCAATGCTCCAGCAGGGCTATATCTACCATGCTATTACGACGGGCAACCCCAATCCGATCACAAAAATCCCGGATTGATGCCGGAGTATAACCGCGACGACGCAACCCGGAAATAGTTGGCATACGCGGATCATCCCAGCCGCGCACATAATTTTGCTCTACCAGCGCCCGTAATTTTCGCTTGCTCATTACTGTATAGGAGAGATTTAAGCGGGCAAACTCAATCTGCTGAGGTCGTCCATGTTTCTCATAGCCATAATCAACATTATCAACTGCCCAGTCATATAAAGGGCGATGATCAGAAAACTCCAGAGTACATACGGAGTGGGTAATCGACTCTAGTGCATCGGAAAGAGGATGTGCATAATCATACATAGGATATATGCACCATTTGTCTCCGGTACGATGGTGATGTGAATGCTGAATCCGGTATAAAACCGGATCACGCATATTCAGATTTGGTGAACTCATATTAATTTTGGCGCGTAAAACCCGTGAGCCATCAGGAAACTCTCCCGCTTTCATGCGCTTAAACAAATCCAGGTTTTCTTCTATGGGCCGTTCCCGATAAGGACTATCCTTACCCGGCTCAGTTAAAGTTCCCCGGTATTGACGGATTTCTTCTGCGCTCAAATCACAAACATAGGCTTTACCCTGCTCAATTAGCTGCAGTGCAAACTGGTATAGCGCTTCAAAATAATCTGAAGCATAAAACATTCGATCTTCCCAGTCAAACCCCAACCATCTGACATCGGCTTGAATTGAATCTACATATTCAACTTCCTCCTTGCTGGGATTGGTATCATCAAAACGCAGATTACACTTGCCTCCATTGGCAGCGGCCAAACCAAAATTCAGACAAATGGATTTGGCATGACCAATATGCAGATATCCATTTGGTTCCGGAGGAAATCGGGTATGTACCCGGCTATCATTTCTCCCGGCTTTCAAATCTTCATTGATGATTGTCTGGATAAAATTAACCGGAAGTCCATTGGTATCAACCCCATCTTCAAGCTCTCCGGCATCGGGGAGATGTTCCTGTGAATCCAAGCTGGACATAAACTGTAAACCTCCTTATGGCAATACCTGAAGGCATATCACCTTCAGAATAATATTCTTTCTACATGATAAAGAATAGCTATCCGGTATTCAAGCACTACCCCTGGTTCAGGCAGATAAATTCATTTTTATATTATAACTAATCCGCAAACTGGAATGAAAAAGCCCCTTTAAGGGGTAAATAATAACAGTAATACTATCTTACTATATAATGAAAAAGGATTTACAATGAAAAAACTATTAACTGGCTTTTTGCTTTTAAATCTGGGCGGCTTTATGGATGCGGCCGGATTCTATTTTTTCTTTGCCCCCAACCAGATAGCTGCCGGAGGGATAACCGGACTATCTCTGGTAATAAAAAGCTATTTCCCTATGTTGCCTTTGGGGATTCTGGTTCTATTTCTCAGTATTATCCTGCTAATAACAGGGTTCCTGCTGATTGGTTCGGTATTCGGATTAAAAACCATTTATTGCAGCATTACTATACCCTTGTATATACTGGCCCTGGAAAAACTAATTCCTTTAAGTCAGCCACTATCTGATGATATGCTTATCCAGTTGGTTTTTGGTGTATTTACCTCCGGTATTGGCCTGGCTATTCTTTTTAATCAGAATGCCTCCTCAGGCGGTACCGATATTTTGGCCCGCATCCTCAATAAATACTATCAAATCGATTTAGGCAAAGGCCTGCTGTTAATTGACTTCTCCATTACCATTCTGGCCGGATTCGTATTTGGTATTGAAAAAGGCATGTACTCCCTGTTGGGTGTAATCCTGTATGGTTTTACCATAGATTATATTATTGAAGGATTCAGCGTCAATCAGAATGTAACCATCATTACCCCCAACAGCTGCCAGGTTCGTGAATTCATTATCAATAACCTGGAACGAGGCGCAACCATCTATACTGCGCGGGGAGCTTACAGCGGCAATGAACATCAGGTAGTGGTAACTATCGTCAGCCGGCGCGAATTTATTCGTTTGCGTAACTTTATTAAAGAGCTTGACCCCCATGCTTTCATAGCAGTTCAAGCTATTCATAAAGTTCTGGGAGAAGGATTTACCCCTCTGGACTAATGGTTTGGAGCCAGCTTAATCCTCTTCCTCAAACCAGGGTAACCAGGCCTCATAACCCTCGGCAATCAAATCTTCGCGGGGGATAAATCTGAGGGCCGCTGAATTTATGCAATAACGCAAACCGGCAGGTTCAGGCCCATCCGCAAACACATGCCCCAAATGGGAATCGGCTCTGGTACTGCGTACTTCAGTCCTTATCATTCCGTGGCTGTAATCCGCCTTTTCCCGTAATACCTCCGGCTTAACCGGACGCGTAAAACTGGGCCAGCCACAACCGGAATCAAACTTATCCCGGGAAGTGAACAAGGGCTCACCGGATACCACATCTACATACAGTCCCTCACGGGTATTATCCCAGTACTGGTTTCGAAATGGCGGCTCCGTGGCATTATTTTGGGTAACCTCATACTGCATTCTATTTAGTCGCTTGCTTAGCTCATCCTGGTCGTATTCACTCCAATATTTTCTGATAAAGCCTGTCCGGCCGGAAGCCTGCCGATAGCGGTTATAATGCTCCGGATTCTTTTTATGAAAATCCTGATGATAATCCTCGGCGATATAAAAAGCACCGGCAGGAAGGATACGTGTTACAACCGGGTCAGAAAACCGACCGCTATTCTCCAGTTCCTGTAAAGATAGCTCCGCTTGCTTACGCTGTTGTTCATCATAATAAAAAATTGCTGCCTGATAGGAAGTACCCCGGTCATGAAACTGACCACCTGCATCGGTAGGATCAATCTGACGCCAGAACACTTCCAACAATTGTGGATAGGACACCATCTGTGGATCATAGGTCACCTGCACGGCCTCAAGGTGCCCGGTATTTCCATAGCAAACTTCTTCATAAGCGGGATTTTCCGTCTCGCCGCCAGTATATCCGGATACTACCTGCAACACTCCCGGCAATGATTCAAATGGAGCCACCATACACCAAAAACATCCCCCGGCAAAAACCGCCTGCTTAACCTGCTCTGACAAAGCATAACCCTCCTTTCCCTTAAGTTTCTGTATCCGGAAGCAAATTCATACAAAATAAGCCAACCTGTCTAAACCAAAATCCAAATCACCATAACTACCCTGACGCCATATTAAAATAAAAATAAACCGCGAAAATCTTAAAAAATCAGCGGAAATCCGCGTCTATTTAAAAACCCTAGTCTATTAAAAAAGCCGCCCTGTTTAAGGACGGCTGATCTTTCTACAACTTCTCGCCGCACTCGGCACAGAACTTGCTGCCCGGCTTCAGCTGCGCCCCGCAACCGGGGCAAAAAGTTTTGGTTTTCAACTGTTCTCCACACTCAGGGCAAAATCTGGCATTAGCTGCCAAAGGAGCCTCGCATTTGGGACAACTGGCCCGGATAGTCTCCCGCCAGTTTTCCTCAGCCAATTTCTTATCCTCTTCCGCCATGGCTGCATGAGCCCAGACTTCTTCTACAGAACGGCTGGCCTGCGCTGCCGACATCTCCACACCCAAATCCGGAGCGCACTCCTTGCATAAACCTTTGCTGTTATTCCAGCAACTCTTGCGGCACACCCAACTCGAACAGCGGGGACATTGAATAAAATCTGGTTTCAGTTCCTGCGTAGCTTCAACGAAAGCCTCATCATGGGCCTTCTCCCATGAGGCAGATCGGACCCGCTCACTAATATCGGCTGCACTATTAAAAAAGCCACCCAATAAACTGCCCGCAGACTCCAATACGCCTGTAACCGTACCGGTAACTGAAGGTTTAAACCGCGTCCTGTAGCCGCTGCCGCAGCGATCACAATAAAACTCAAATTGAAACCCCTTGTTAGTACATAAATCACTATAATTTCTGGTAAATTCAATTCTTTCGGCCATGAATTGCCCCCCTTGTTAAGTCCAAATCCTATTAATTAAATTTTACCAGAAACAAATAGTCTGTTACAGATTAAAATACAAATTGCATGAGCATAATAATAATAAATTATTTATAATAAATATAATAAAGTACTTGTAAAATTTTCATTCCCATAATATAATACCCCTAGGGGGTATTCCCCGGGATAAATATGAATGAGGTGATTTTATGTCCATAGTACAAGCTACTTCTGAAACCATAGCGGATTTAAAAACTGTACTTAAAGACCAGGACATTACATCTAACAGTCTGCGTATAGATGTAAATGTTGGTTGAGGCGGTTCCTCATTTTATCTGGCTCTGGATGAGTCAGCGGACACTGATCATGTACAGGAAATTGACGGACTGAAATTTGTGGTAAATAAAAATCTTTATAAAGTCTATCAGGGTTTTACACTGGAATCGGTTAAAAGCGGTGACCGGACCATGTTCCGCCTTAATCCCAATGTACCTGATTCCAATGAAGGTGGCTGCGGTTCCTGCACCACTTGCGGATAGTACCTGACACTGAAGCCCTCTGGTTAATAAATTTATAAACGCCCCTCTCCCCATTAAAAGGATAGCGGAAGGTAATTCTTCCGCTATCGGTTTTTTAAAACTAAACTATTTTTACCGCGGTGCCGCTGGCAGCAACCATTAACATTCCATCACGGATAACTTCGTAATCAATGTCAACTCCCACCACGGCATTCGCACCCAGACGCTGAGCTTTTTCCATCATTTCATCTACTGCAATCTTCCTGGCTTCGCTTAATTTGGCTTCATAGGAACCTGACCTTCCTCCTACAATGTCTGTTATGCTGGCAAATATATCTCTTACCACATTGGCGCCCATAATTGCCTCACCTGCAACCAGTCCAAGATACCCCTGGATTGATTTCCCCTCAATATTGGGAGTAGTCGTGACTATCATTTATCCTCACCTCCTAAAAATTTAAAATTCACAGGAGCTAACCGTACGGGGAAATGGAATAACATCCCGAATATTACTAACCCCGGTGAGAAACATTACCAACCGTTCAAATCCCAATCCAAACCCGGCATGTTCTACGCCGCCATATTTTCTTAATTCCAGGTACCACCACAAATCTTCATCCTGCATATTCAACTCATTCATACGCCGACACAACATATCATAGCGTTCCTCCCGCTGACTGCCGCCAATTAATTCCCCTACGGCGGGAACTAATAAATCCATAGCCGCCACGGTTTTTCCATCATCGTTACAGCGCATATAAAAAGCCTTTATATCCTTCGGATAATCAGTTACAAAAACCGGGCACTTAAATAACTGTTCTGTTAAATAGCGTTCATGCTCAGTTTGTAAATCATGGCCCCATTCCGCTGCATAGTCAAATTCCTTTTTCGATTGTTGCAGCAGTTCAATTGCTTCCGTATAAGTAACCTGGACAAACTCCTGCTCCACAATTTGTTCCAGCCGCTGCTGTAGCCCCTGATCAACAAAGCTGTTGCAAAAGGCTATTTCTTCGCGGGCATTATCCAACACATAACCGGTGACATACTTAATCATCTGTTCAGCTACCTGCATATCCTCCTGTAAATCAGCAAACGCCATCTCCGGTTCAATCATCCAGAACTCAGCCGCATGACGCGAAGTATTGGAGTTTTCTGCCCGAAAAGTTGGTCCAAATGTATAAACATCCCGAAAAGCTAATGCAAATGCTTCTGCTTCCAGCTGTCCGCTTACCGTCAGGTGAGTATGACGGCCAAAGAAATCCTGGCTGTAATCAACCCCGCCATTTTCAGTATACGGGATTTTTTGCATATCCAGAACGGAAACGGTAAACATTTCCCCTGCACCTTCAGCATCACTGGCAGTTATTACCGGAGTATGAATGTAAACAAAACCTCTTTGCTGGAAAAACTGGTGAATGGCAAAGGCTGCCAGTGAACGAACTCTAAATACTGCTGAAAACAGATTGGTACGCGGCCTGAGATGGGCTATCTCACGCAAGAACTCACGGCTGTGCCGTTTGGGCTGCAACGGATAATCCTCCGCCGCGTCCCCCCGTAAAATAATTTCTTTAGCTTTTATTTCCCAATCCTGTTTGGCTCCGGGAGTAGCAATAACAACACCTCGAACCATAACCGCCGCCCCGGTACGAATTCTGGCTGCCATATCAAAATCAGGCAGGCTATCCTGTTCATAAACTATCTGAATAGTATTAAAATGCGTACCATCATTAAGGCCTAAAAATCCAAAGGACTTCTGATCACGATTGGTACGCACCCATCCGTTTACTACCACTTCCTGATTAATATAATCCTGGTAATTTCTTACCAATTGCCGTACTGATATTTTCTTCATAATACTAACCTAACATCAATTTTTCCAACTCCAGAGGTTGAATATGCTTTCCATCCTTAAATGCCCGCATATTGCCTCCGGAAATTTCATCAATAAGCGCAATCTGGCCTTCCTGCCCTACCCGGCCAAACTCAAACTTGATATCATATAACTCAATGTCCTTTTTAGCCAGTTCAGCCTTTACAATCCCGGCAATCTTGCGGGTCAGGTCCTTTAATACCGCATATTCGTCATGGGATAGAATCCCCAGCATATCCAGTGCATCCTCAGTAACAGGCGGGTCCTGTCGGGCATCATCTTTCAGAGTAATTTCCACAAAAGCATCCAGCGGCTGGCCTTCCTCACAATATTCCCCATAACGGCGGAAAAAGCTGCCCACTGCCCGGTAACGGCAAATAACTTCCAGCCCTTTACCAAACAAAACAGCCGGTTTAACCGTCATGGTTGCCTTATCAATATCAGCATCAACATAATGCGTGGGAATGCCCTGCTGCTCCAACTTTTCAAAAAAGAATCCGGTCAGGCGCAACCCGGCTCTGCCGGCCCCCTCGATAGTCAACCCAACTGCATTGGAACCAGGATCAAACACTCCATCTTCCCCAGTAGCGTCATCCTTGAACTGGAGAAGGTAATTACCGTCTTGCTGACGATAAACATCTTTAGTCTTGCCGGCATAAATAAGCTCCATGGCTACCATCCTTTCAATAGATGCTTCTGCCCAATTATAACGACATATAAAATCAAAAATCAATGCTGCTCTGGAGCCGGTAATTTCTCTATTATTAAATTACCAACCCTTTTATCCATGATTTTAGCCGATTATAAGATGTTATTCTTCCGCAGTCGCTTCCAAAGTATACATTACGAAACTCCCGACTACTTATGGTAGGGTTCACCTTTGATTATTTTAAAAGCCCGGTAAATTTGCTCGGTTAGAACCAGCACCGCCATCTGGTGAGGCAGGGTCATTCTGCCCATGGATACAGCCAGATGGGCGCGTTTCTTTACTGCATCTGACAGCCCCAGAGAGCTTCCCACCACCATGCTGATCCTTGAAGCACCACCCATATTCCATTTATCGATATGCCCGGCCAAATCTTCGGAAGTCATCAGCTGTCCATTACTGTCCAATACCACCAGAATCTCGTCAGAATCCAATAAGGCCAGAATTCGTTCTCCCTCCCGATTAAGCGCCTGTTTTATTTCAGCCTCTCCTGCTCGAGGGCTGGACTTTTCCTCCAGACCATCAACCAGGTCTATTTTGCCATAACGGGTTAACCTTTTCAGGTATTCAGCAATTCCGTCTAAAAAATATTTTTCCCGAATCCTGCCTACCGAAATAATACGATACCTCATTAATAGTTCCCCCTGTGGAATTCTCATCGCAGGCATGGATGTCAGTAACCTTTCATACATAGACCTGCCTTGGATGTCATCCTGCGAAGCTGCCGGTCCAAAAGATATTTTTTGGGGAAAATCCGTAATGTTAACTCCCCGGCCAGCGATATCTCAGCTTAACACATTTTAAGTTTAGTATAAAATGACGGCAGAGTAACAGTATAGTTTGAGGAATAATGCCGCTTGAAGCCATCAGGAAATTTACGAAATTTTCACAATATAAACTTAATTATTCTTATTTCATGGCTTACAATTCTATTAAAAGTATGGTATTTTTTTATATAAAGGGGGCTTGATATGGCATGACTAAAAGTAGTGATATGGTTAACTTTGCAGTTCGTCTGATTTTCAAAGACACTCGGGCCATCGACTTGGACAAAATGGCCGAAACCACACGAAGATCTATGTTTGACCTTTTACGGATCCATGTTAAGAAAATTGAGATTAAGCGCTATGGTCTGTTATTAACTGGGAGAGGCCCTATTCAGGAAATTTTAAGAGTAGGCGAAAATTTCTATGTGCTAACCAACGAAGGCGGATTGGAAATCGTACTGCATATTAATGATGAACCTACCTTCTACATGAAAGAAGGTCGTATTCATGATCTGATGCAGGAAACTGAAGTTAATATCCCCAAATTTGATGATGCCGAACCGGCTGAAGGCGAATTCAACCGTCTCGGTTTATAACTTTCGCAAAAACACCAGGTAAAAAAACCCCGCCTTAAAGGCGGGGTTTTTAATGTTAAATTATATAATACCTATTTTAGTTTTGCTCCCAGACTGGTAAGCTTCGATTCAATATTTTCATAACCTCTGAATATATGTCCGGCTTCATCTATTTCCGTACAGCCATCAGCTGCCAGGGCTGCCAGTACCAGGGCTGCACCTGCTCTCAGATCAGTAGCTCTTACTCTGGCACCGTGCAGTCGGTTGACTCCCTCAACTACCGCTGTATGACCCTCCACCTTTATATTGGCGCCCATGCGCTTCAACTCATCTACACTCTGAAAACGGTTTTCAAATACATTCTCAACGATAACGCTGGAACCCTCGGCCATACTCAGTAACGCCATCATTTGCGACTGCATATCAGTGGGGAACCCCGGATATGGCAATGTCTTTATATCAACCGGATTTGCTTTACCATTTCCTCTGACGATTATGCCACGATCATTTTCCTCTACAATTGTTCCGGTTTCCTGCAACTTCGCAACCACCGGATGCAAATGGGTGGGAATAACATTCTCTACCAGGATTTCACCACCGGAAATTGCCGCTGCAATCATGTATGTGCCAGCTTCAATCCGGTCAGGAATAATGGCATAACGGCCAGCCCGCAGTTCCTCTACCCCTTCAATTTTTATTATGTCGGTACCAGCACCGCGGATACGCGCTCCCATCGAGTTTAGAAAATTAGCCAAATCAACTATTTCAGGCTCTTTGGCGGCATTTTCAATAACACTCTGACCCGGAGTCCGGGCGGCCATCATGATAATATTTTCCGTAGCCCCTACGCTGGGGAAATCCAGATAAACCCGACTGCCAGCAAGGTTTTTTGCATGGGCATAAATATAGCCATGCTCCAGTTTTACCTCTGCTCCCAGAGCCTGAACCCCTTTTATATGCAAATCCATAGGCCGGGAACCGATATCACAGCCACCAGGCAAAGATACTACCGCTTCTCTTTGTCTGCCCAGCATGGCACCCAGCAGCAAATTGGAAGCCCGTAATCTTTTAGCCAGTTCATAGGAAGTTCTGGTCTTTAAATCTCCCTCCGGCGCCTTGATTGATAAACTGTTATCCTCCTGCCAGCTGGTTTTTACCCCGATATCATTTAGAATCTGCAACAGGTATTCCATGTCGCTGATACGGGGTACATTATCCAGAATAGTTTCACCATCAGCCAGAATACTGGCTACAACTAAAACCAGGGCAGCGTTTTTTGCGCCGCTGACTCGTACTTGCCCATTTAGAGGGTTGCCTCCCTCAATAATCAGTGTGTTTTTCAACCAATACACCTCTTTGTCTTAACGGTTTTCCAGATGTTTATAGAAATCTTGTGCAAATTTTTGGTAATCCAAATCCAATGCTTTGGATATTGATTTTTCCAGACTGTATCCCTGATCCAGGTAATTCATGGTCGTAAACAGGGCTTCCTCTCCGTAATGGTTTACTATATACTCCACTACCTGCAGGGACTCCCAGTAAGCAACTGCCTGATCAGTTTGTTCAAAGTGCTTGCCCAATACCGACAATTTATAATAGGTTAATTGCCCACCCTCAAAAGAGGGATCAGCAAATTCAAATCCGGTAATCTTCTTTTCGTAATACTGTGCAATTCCTTCTGTCCACCAGCGATTATAATTGCCCCCGGTCAATTCGTCAACCATTAGATGAACAAATTCATGTACCACGGGTCCATCACTGGCAAACTCCTGTTTATCCTGCGGATCTGCCATCCACTCTTCAGGAGATACAACCCGAATTGAACCCGCCCAGTAGACCCCTAACGCCTTCTCGTTTTTATCCCAGCCAAAACTATTGGCCAGACTGGCGCTATCCGGATATACTACTATAATAGTCTTATTCCGTGGTTCCCGGTTAAATTCCTGAGTGACTTCAGTATAAGCCTCTTCGGCAACTTCTGCTATCATAGCCGAATAGCTGCTATCCAATTCGGTATATTTTATTACAAAATGGTCATTTTCCATTTGACTGAATCCGGCTGTCTGCAGACTTATTCCCTGTCCAACTGCCGCCCGCAGCAATGTATTACCGTGACGCGAAATCACAATAACCAGCAGCAGGACTACAATTAGAATCAAGCTTACCGTCCTGGCCGAATCCGGAAACTTCATCCCCAGCATGGTCAATCTCTCCCCTCGGCCCCATTATACTATGGTATTGGCGGGGGAGGGGTCTGCAAATAGTGGTACTATTCCTTTAAATATTCAGTAACAGTAATTCCTGCCATAGCACCATCACCTACGGCTGTAGATATCTGGCGGGCATGTTTGGCCCGAATATCACCAGCCGCAAAAATGCCCGGGACCGAAGTGCACATCTTTTCATCAGTAAGAATATAGCCATCGTCTGTATCCAGTAGTGAACTCAGAAAATCAGCTGCCGATACCAGGCCAATACTTACAAACAAACCTTCCGTTTCCAGAAATTCTTCCTCACCGGTTAGAACATCCTGTAAACGCAGACGCTGCATCAGAGCATCGCCCTCTATGCCAGTAATGATCCGGTTCAGCTTCAATTCAATATTGTCTTTGGCCAACAGTTTATCCACTGCCGTTTGATTAGCGCGAAACTCATCACGGCGATGAATCAAATAGACCTTTGATGCAATATCGGATAAAAACAGGGCCTCCTTGACTGCCGAATCACCGCCGCCAACAACCGCCACCGGTACGGCGGAAAAAAAGGCTCCGTCACAGGTAGCACAATATGACACTCCCCGACCGAGGAATTCCTGTTCCCCTGCTACCTGCAGCTGACGGCGTTTGGCACCCATAGCTACTATTACCGAACGGGTTATATATTCGCCGGCATTAGTTACTACTTTATGGCCTTCCGGTATTGCCTGTAATGCGTTCACTTCTTCCATACGGATTTCTACACCAAATCTTTCCGCCTGCCGATAAAACAAATCAATTAACTCCGTTCCGGAAACACCAAAAGGAAAGCCGGGGTAATTATCAATCTGATCAATAATAGCTGTATTGCCCCCTAAAACATTGGCCTCCAGGATCAGCGTCTTCAGTTTGGCTCTGCCGGTATAAATGGCTGCAGTTAGACCTGCCGGTCCGCTGCCAATTATAATCACATCATACATGTATTACTCCTCCTGCCTTAAAAAATAAAGACCCTGACCCTAAGGCCAGGGTGATTAATTTCTTAGCGTAAATAACTTAAAGGATTTACAAACGACCCTCCCGACAGCACTTCGAAATGAAGATGTGGTCCGGTGCTGCGTCCGGTGGAACCGACTGCTCCGATAACGGTACCGGCAGACACGGTTTGCCCCTGAGATACATTAATGCTGGAACAATGAGCATAACGGGTAACCAGACCATTGCCATGATCAACTATAATGAACTTGCCATAACCACCCTGATAACCGGTAAAAGTTACATATCCGGCATCAGCTACCCGGATGGGGGTCCCGCTGCGCGGAGCAATATCTACACCCGTGTGGCCGGAACGATAATAATTGGTAATCGGTCCGTAACAAGGCCAGTCAAGTGAACCGGAACCACCGCTACGCGAGGCTACATTGGCCACTTTGGTGCCTTTCACCATTACACGGGCAACGGCTTCCTTGATAATAGTCTCTTGCTTGATATCCTTTTTCTCAACTACTCCATTACATTTGGTGGCTATGTATACTACCTTTTTCTCGCCATTACTGCCCGCTTCCTTTACCCGCACCGTAGTAGGCGAATTCTTATCTACAATAACTTTGGTCTCGTAGGGGATGGTTTCAACTCTTTCCCCTTCAACCTGGGCTACTACCGTTATATACGGTTTACTGGTAACCAGAATCAACTCCTGATCCAGGGAAAGATTTTCGCTTTTTAGATTATTAGCCCGAACAATATCATCAACATACATATCATGACGACGGGCTATCAACCACAGCGAGTCACCTTCTTTGACTATGTATTTCTGAGGATTATCAGTGCCGGTAATTATTTTTTGATATGCATCATCTACTGGAGACACTTTATTGGCATTGACCTTTTGCTCCTTAATTGAAACCTTTTCATCAAAAGCTACCGACAGCAGCTTTTCTCCTTCCTCCACCTGTCCAAAATCCTTCTTTAATTTCGTTAACAGCTTTTTAGCCTCGGTAGAAGTGTTTACACAGGCAACTGTTTTACTATTAACGACTATAGCGGCAGCCATGGTCTTAAAGTTTAAAGCTTTGGTTAACTCCGCTTTCAGTTTGGTTTCTGCCACCAAATCCTGCCTTTGGGCAAAAACGCGTTTATAATCGACTTTATTGGTTAGCTCCAATTTCTGCTGACATTTTTGCTGTTGTTCATTTTTAATATCAGCCAGAATCTTTTCTGCCTGATCCTGACTTTTGACGATAAACTTCTTTTCCGAATCAACATAAACTGCATAAGCGGGGGTTCGAATAACTGTTGCCCATAACAGGAAAGCGGATAGAACGATTAAAAGTCCTATAATTACAGGTTTGCGCCAATTTCTTTGCAAAAATAAATAATTCATAATTAACTCTCCATAAAAATATAAAGTTTATTAGACCACAAATTCTTTCTATTTGTTCCACTATTTCTCCTTCTTTTCCACAATTTTTTCTGAAGAAATATCATGTAACCGCTTGCTGATTTCCAGATAAATAGCGGATTCTACGCGTTTACGGTGCATTTGGCAGGCAATTTCCGCCGGTTGTTCAATCGACTTATTTGTAAAATAATTGTTTGCGTGGCACCCTCCGCCACAATAAAAACGAGCCCAGCATTTTTTGCATTCTTCCTTGTTCAGCAAAGTGTTTTTTCCCAATCGTGTCCTTATATCACTATCCAACTCCCGATTTACATTCCCCATTAGAAAATCTTTCTCCCCGACAAACTGATGACAGGGATAAACATCTCCTTCGGGGGTTACCACCAGGTACTCCACTCCGGCGCCACAACCGGTATGGCGTTTGGCCAGACAGGGACCGCGCTGCAAATCCAGATCATAGTGGAAAAAATGTACATCCTGGCCGGATTTATAATAATCCAGCAGTAACTCAGCCAATTTTTCATACTCAGCCAAAACTGCCGGTAAATCTTCCTCTCTTATAGCATATTCATCTGTGGTTCCAATTGCTGGTTCCAAAGAGAAATTTTTCAGACCCAATTCGGTAAAATGACGGATATCGTTGGTAAAATCGAGGTTTTGGCGGGTAAAAGTACCGCGCACATAATAACTGCGGGGTTTTTTGGCTACCATAGCCTGAATATGAGGAACTATTTTATTGTAACTGCCTTCACCATTATTCATAAGACGCAAGCGGTCATTTACCTCCGGGCGTCCATCCAGACTCAGAATAACGGCGATATCATTATCCAAAACAAACTGCATAACCTCATCAGTCAGCAAAACCGCATTAGTAGTTAAAGTAAAAGCTATCTGCTTGCCATATTGCTTCTCCTGACTGCGGGCATAGGCGACCAAATCACGGACAACCTCCATGTTTAACAAAGGTTCGCCCCCGAAAAAATCTACCTCCAGATGGGTTATATCCCCGCTGTTCTCCAGCAGAAAATCAATTGCCTGGCGGCCGGTTTGGCTGCTCATCAACGCTGAGGGCAGGCCAAAATTGCCCTGACTGGCAAAACAATAACTGCACTTCATATTGCAGCTATGAGCAACATTCAGGCACAGCGACTTTACATGCATATTGGTGAAATCAAAATCCAGTGGTTCCGGATTACTAAACAAGGTCCCGTCTTCCCAGAGGCCGGTCAGCTCCAGAGCAGCCTCCATGACATCCTCGGGATCATATTTACGACTGGCTGCCTCAATAGCTCGGAAAAAATCTCCCTTGAAATAATCAATCAGGCTTATCAAAGTAGCTCCGATTTTATCAACAACATGAATGGCACCACTATTTACATCGACCGCCATTATTATATCTTTGACTTTAAATTGATGCACATTGGCGGCAAAATCATAATCAAACAATATTAACAACTAAGTAATCCTCCCCTGTACCCCACAGAAAAAAGGGGCACCCGCCCCTTAAATAATTCTATTGATTACGGCAAACCTGGTTGCCTACTGTACAGGAAGTCTTGCATGCCGATTGGCAGGAAGCAGTACATTCCCGGCAGTTAATCTTTTCAATGTCACGCTTTAAATTAGGTTTGATAACTGTAACGATATGTTTCATTCTCCATTGACCCCCTTCCCCTTACAACTTCCTGGAAAATATGTATGGCACCCTCCGGGCACACTGATCTCATGCTCACTATCGTTCGCTTTTTTATAATGGAACACCTTTAGATATTACTGATAAAGTCTCATAATTGTCATCCTGAGGAGCTATAGGCGACGAAGGATCTATTCGGGAAGTCAGTAATATTGCATCTTCCACTAACTAGATTCTTCGCTAACACTCAGAATGACACGCTGAGGGTACTTTTTCAACAGTCCCGCACCCTTCGGGCACACTGATCTCATGCTCACTATCGTTCGCTTTTTTTAATGGAGCACCTTTAGATATTACTGATAAAGTCTCATAATTGTCATCCTGAGGAGCTATAGGCGACGAAGGATCTATTCGGGAAGTCAGTAATATTGCATCTTCCACTAACTAGATTCTTCGCTAACACTCAGAATGACACGCTGAGGGTACTTTTTCAACAGTCCCGCACCCTCCGGGCACACTGATCTCATGCTCACTATCGTTCGCCTTTTTATATTGG
>DAIMDR010000012.1:0-25065 GCA_036725705.1 Syntrophomonadaceae bacterium
TTATTAAGTTCGTATAAGGGGTTTTCAGTAGTTGCGCCTGCCAGAATCAGTGTACCGTCTTCCACAAAGGGTAATAACACATCCTGCTGGCTTTTATTAAAACGGTGAATTTCATCCACAAATAACAGGGTGTGCTGTTGATAGTATTTAAAACGCTGTACAGCATCAGCAGCTACTTTACGAATGTCACCAACTCCTGAGGTTACGGCCGGTAATTGTTCAAAATGTGAATTGGTTACTGAGGCAATTATTTGAGCAATACTGGTTTTACCCGTACCGGGAGGACCATAGAGCACAAAAGAATGCAGTTCATCCCGTTCAATAGCCCGTCTTAATGCTGACTTTGGGCCGATTACATGTTGCTGTCCAATAACCTCATCCAGAGTACCGGGCCGCATTCGAAATGCCAATGGTGCTTTACTCAGCGGATTATATTCAAAAAGAGACATATTGCTCATCCTTATGTATTTATTGTGCTTTCGTTATTATAATCCAAACCTGATTCCACTGCAAAACGGTAATGCACCCATTAGGGTGAATAAATATTCTGTCGCCAGGACTCCACAGGTGAAATATAACTGTTTGTCCATTGTCTTTAGGGGTACGGAGCGATTCCGCATCCGTGCGTGGCGTCACTGTCGCCTCGTCCGCAGGGTTCGTCCCCTTCCGTCACTGGCTATCGCAGGATGTTTATGCCCTGATCCGTCGACGGGTCCTAAAATATTTATTAACCCCAATTGATCTTTTACAGTGGAATCAAATTTCTAATGTAAAACCATATTTGCATTTTAAGCGTTGATGATGATATAAATAGGACTACGGGGGTATGCGTTGATGAAAGTAGCAGTTTTACTAAGCGGAGGTATAGACAGTGCGGTTTGTTGCTTGCTGTTAATGAAGCAGGGATATGATATTACCGGACTGACTATGATAAATCAGGATGTGGCAGTAGCTGATAAGGCGGCCCGAATTGCACGGCAAATAGGCATCAAACATCTGATAATTGATTTAGGTGATGAATTTGCTGCCCGGGTAATTGCTCCGTTCTGTAATGAGTATCAGCGTGGCATTACTCCCAATCCTTGTGTGGAATGTAATCAGTTCATTAAGTTTGGTCGTCTGTTGGATTATGCCGTGGAAAATGGTTTTGATCAGGTTGCTACCGGTCATTATGCGCGTATTGAATATGATGAAACCGCACAAAGATATCTGCTTAGTAAAGGCTGGGATAATAAAAAAGACCAGAGCTATTTTCTTTATCGTCTGGGACAGAAGCAATTATCCCGCACTCTGTTTCCTCTGGGAAATCTAACTAAAGATGAGGTTAAGGAGATAGCTGCCAACCAGAGTCTTCAGGTAGCCAATGAAAAGGAAAGTCAGGAGATATGCTTTATTACTGGCGATTACCGGGATTTTTTGTCTGCCAGAATTACTTCCTGTCCGGGAGATATTATAGATAAACAAGGTCATATTATCGGAAAACATAATGGCCTGGCTTACTATACAATTGGCCAGCGTCATGGCCTGGGGGTTAATGCCGGGAAAAAAGTATATGTGATTGAAATAGATGCAGCTCAAAATCTGCTGGTCGTAGATGAAGAAGCGTATTTATTCAGCCGTGAATTAATGGCTGAACAAAACAATTTTATCAGTATTGAAGCTCTGGAAGCTCCTATGTATGTCGAAGCCAAAATTCGTTATGCAGCTGCGCCGGCATCGGCTAAAATTATGCCCATTGGCGATAAAGTACAGGTGCTTTTTGATCGACCGCAGCGGGCCATTACTCCTGGTCAATCCGTGGTTTACTACCAGGGCGAAACCGTAATTGGTGGTGGCCGGATAATTTAACACAGATATCAGCATCCCCTCTCAATTCTCCCCTTCTTTCAGTTTTTGAGGTTGTATTATTTTATCAAATTGGAGAAAACTAAATATTGTTATGGTTAATATGCGAGTAAGAAACTTAAAAAACCTGCCGGTATTCTGCAATGCAACTGCTCAAGTTGCAGGGCGGGTGGAGCGCGGGGTAATTGGCGATGATTTTACCCTGGCTTATGTAATAGTCGAATTACCGGAAGGGGAAATGAAATTAATTCTACCCCCGGATATAAAGCTAAGTGATGAAGCGCTCGTAATTGAAAGCATTGAGAGTATGAAATCCTATCTTTACGGGGAAGAATTATCTATATACAGTAAAAAAATTGGTGATAGTATATATAATTTTCAAGGGCAGGAACTTGGCATAGTGAGTGATTTTGTAATTACCGGTGATCTGAGAGTGCAAGCGGTAGAAGTATCCGGGGGAGTAATACAGGATTTATTAAACGGAAGAAAGTGTATTCCAGTCAAGGAAATCGACTGGAAAAGTATCTATAGTGGCGTAGTGGACCAGGAAGGGAGTTAGGTGCAATGACAATACGGTGTCCGGTTTGTCGGGGATTGCAGATTGGGAAGGTAGGTACTGACCAATACTATTGCTGGAACTGTTATTTGGAATTCAGTTTTAGCCGGGGAAAAGTAAATCTGTATGAGGTTTTGGAAGATGGTACTCTGTCAGCTGTTGAACAATCATCACAATTGCTATAAACGGAGGTAGAATATTATGAGAAATGTATCTGATTTATTAATAGGTGCAGCTATTGGAGCAGCTTTGACAATTTACTGGGCCAGGAATGAGAGGAGTATAAGCCGGGAATATCGTCAGGTTAAGTCCATGGTAAGACAGGCAATGGATAAATTACCAGGCCGAAATAACATGATATCAGTTATGGATCAGGAACCGGTATAAAGTATGGAACTTAATCTTAATCGTATATTGCGTTTCATACTGGTGGTGGCAGTAATAACTTCCACCATTTATTTTTTTTATCTGGTACGGGAAGTATTACTTACTTTCATTTTGGGCGCTATTCTGGCTTACTTATTGTATCGTCCGGTTACATGGGTAGAAAAGCAGGGCTTAAAAAGAGTATGGGCAATTTTAGTTGTTTATCTTTTAGGTCTTCTAGTTACCGTATTACTTTTCTCTCTGGCTTTGCCCGGTATTATTCGTGAGCTGGGCCAGTTTGCCAGTGATTTTCCCCGCTATGCCAATGAAGTAACCAATTATTTGCAACGTTTGCAGGCGATTGATATGCCTTCCCGGTTGCAGGAGGTGATAAATAGCAATGTAAGCCGTATGGAGGGTATTATTTATAAGGGGTTGGATAAATTGATAGGCAGCTCCTATCAATTTTTAAGCAAGTTATTAGCCCTGGTATTTTCTCCTATTTTAGCTTTTTATATTTTAAACGACTGGGAAAAGATTAGAGATGGAATACTGGATTTGTTTTCTCCCCGGGTCCGGTTAAAATTAAAGGCTATTGCAATGGAAATGGATCAGATTTTAATGGCTTATATTAAAAGCTATTTATTTGTAGCCGTTCTGGTAGGAGTAATGGTGACTGCAGCCGCAGCCTTATTAGGGGTTAAATTTCCCTTATTATTGGGGATATTATCCGGAGTTACCAATTTAATTCCCTATTTTGGAGCTTTTTTGAGCGCCATACCGGCGGTGGGTATTGCTTGGGGGGAATCATGGAGATTGGCGCTTTATATGTCAGGTGCAATTTTTTTGATTCAGCAACTGGAAAGTAACCTGATTACCTCCCGAATTATCGGTGATAGTCTGGGGTTACATCCTCTGGTGGTAGTATTTGCATTATTAGCCGGAGGAGAGCTGGGAGGTTTATGGGGGCTGATTTTAGCTGTACCAGGGGCTGCCATTCTAAAATTATTGCTTTCCCGGGCCTATTTAAAGGTGGTAGAATAAGCTTTAACAATCAAGTTGCTTTATTGACAGTACCTGTCGGATAAAAGAAAATAAGTTAGTAAGGATTTTTTTATGGGAAAGAGGAGGCAATATCGTGTGGACAAGTAGTGAAATACGAAAACAATTCCTGGAATACTTTCAGCAAAAGGGACATACTATCGTGGAAAGTTCGTCCCTGGTGCCGATTGATGATCCAACTCTGTTGTTTACAAATGCAGGGATGAATCAGTTCAAGGATGTTTTTTTAGGTATAGACAAACGAAACTATGTCAGAGCTACTACTTCTCAGAAGTGTGTCCGTGCCGGAGGTAAGCATAATGATTTGGACACAGTTGGACGGACACCCCGGCATCATACTTTTTTTGAAATGCTGGGCAATTTCTCTTTTGGTGATTATTTTAAGAGTGAAGCTATAGCTTATGCCTGGGAGTTTTTAACCGAAGTAGTTAAGCTTTCTCCTGAACGGTTGTGGGTTACTATTTATAAAGATGATGATGAAGCGGCAGAAATATGGCCCCGGGTAACAAATGTACCCCGGGAAAAAATTATTCGCCTGGGAGAAGCCGATAACTTTTGGAGTATGGGGGATACTGGACCCTGTGGCCCCTGCAGTGAGATTATGTATGACCGGGGTATGGAATATGCCTGTAGTGAAGATTGTGCTATTGGAGTGTGTGATTGTAACCGCTGGCTGGAAATTTGGAATCTGGTCTTTATGCAATATAACCGGGATGAAGAAGGGAATCTTACCCCTTTGCCCCGTCCCAGCATTGATACCGGTATGGGTTTGGAACGACTGACTTCAGTATTACAAGGTAAAGACAGTAATTTCGATACGGATTTATTTATTCCTATAATTAAGCAGATCGAAAAACTTACGGGCAAAGTTTATGATCCTGGCGATGCCGGATTCCCTTTCCGCGTTATTGCTGATCATAGCCGGGCCTGTACTTTTTTAATAGCTGATGGGGTGCTTCCCAGCAATGATGGGCGCGGTTATGTACTTCGCCGTATATTGAGACGGGCAGTCCGCTTTGGCAAGGTATTAGGAATTGAAGAACCATTTCTATATAAAAATGTTGATGTTGTCAGCGCTATTATGAGTGAAGCTTATCCTGAACTGCTAAAAAAGAGTGATTTTGTGCGTGATGTAATTCGTATGGAAGAAGAACGCTTTTTTGTTACTTTACATGAAGGTATGCGAAAAGTAGAAGAAATTTTGCTGAGAACGCGTCAGCAGGGAGCCGAAATTATTAGTGGTGAAGATGCTTTTATGATGTATGACACTTATGGATTCCCGCTGGATTTAATGGAAGATGTAGCCAATGAAAATGGTTTTGAGGTCGATACCGAAGGTTTCAGGAATATGATGGAAAAACAACGCGATAGAGCCAGGAGTGCTAATAAAGGAGAAAATGCTTTTGCCCAGGATCGTATTCTGGCTGAATTATTAGCGGAATTACCGGCAACATTTTTTAGCGGTTATGATTGTCAGGAAGATCAGTCTCAGGTTATCGCATTGCTGATTGATAATGAAAAGGTTAATGAGGCTTACGGCAAAGAAATAATTCTGGTTACGGCAGTCACCCCTTTTTATGCACAAAGTGGTGGTCAGATAGCGGACATTGGAATTATTAAAGGACAAAATGGTATTTTGAATGTAACCCAGGTACATAAGATAGCTGATTGGATTCTTCATTATGGTGAATTGGATGGGAAAATTGCTGTGGGTGAACAGGTTGTGCTTACCGTGCACAGGCAAAGAAGGCTTGATACCGCTCGTAACCATACTGCTACCCATTTATTACATCGAGCCCTCAGAAAGGTCCTGGGAGAACATGCTCAACAAAAAGGCAGCCTGGTGGAGCCGGAAAGACTTCGCTTTGATTTCTCTCATCTGGCGGCAGTAACTGAAGAGGAACTAAGCGAAATTGAAACCTTGGTAAATGAAGCTATCTGGAGTATGCATGAAGTTTCCAAAGTGGTAAAAAGTCTGGATGAAGCCAGAGATATGGGGGCCGTTGCTTTATTTGGTGAAAAGTATGGTGATCAGGTGCGGGTAGTTTCAGTTGGTGACATCAGTATGGAGCTATGCGGCGGAACCCATGTTAATAATACTGGCGAAATAGGGTTATTTAAATTGCTTAGTGAGGGCAGTGTAGGTTCAGGGCTGAGAAGAATTGAAGCGGTAACCGGCAGGTATGCTTTGGACTATTTTAACGCAGTAGAAAAAGAGTTGAAAAGTATAGCTGCTGTATTACGCGTAACCCCGACAGATGCCGTTAAAAGGGTTGAACAATTAAACAAAAATTTACGGGAAAAAGATAAAGAAATTGAAACCCTAAAAAGTAAAGCCTCTCAGGCAACCAGTGAGGATATTATTTCCCAGGCAGTAACGGTTGGAGATGTCAAAACTCTAATTGCAGTAGTATCAAGTCCGGATACTAATACCTTAAGACAAAACGCTGAAATGCTCCGTGATAAGCTGGGCAGTTCACTGGTACTGCTGGGAGCAGTAATCGGTGATCGGGTAGCCTTTGCCTGTTTTGTCAGCAAAGATTTGGTATCGCGTGGACTTCATGCCGGAAACATAGTAGCTCTGGCTGCTAAAGTGACTGGTGGCGGCGGCGGGGGCAGACCGGATATGGCTCAGGCAGGCGGCAAAGAAATTGACAAACTTGAATTGGCAATGGACGAGGCCCGAAAACTGGTAGAAAAAACCTTGCAATAAACGGAGGAATCTGGCCTGCTGATGTAGAACAATTGTTTTTACAGAGGGGGAGGTGTCAGTTATGCCTCAGAAACCGGGAGAGACCGTCAGTTTTAAGCTGGATAGAGAAGGGGAGGAGAAGGTACGCACTATTTTGCATAAGGTATATGAAGCCCTGGAGGAAAAAGGTTATAACCCCATAAACCAACTGGTAGGTTATATGATTTCCGGAGATCCGGCCTACATAACCAGTCATAATGAGGCGCGTAACCTTATTTGCAAGGTTGAACGCGATGAAGTACTGGAAGTTCTATTAAAGAATTATTTAAGTAATTAAATGGATGTTATCCCCATGAGTAAATCATGGGGATAATGCATTAAAAACATAATCGGGAGTATATTATTTAACGATGACAAGAAAAATGGGTCTGGATGTGGGAGAAAAACGAATTGGGATTGCCCTGAGTGACCCTATGGGGTGGACTGCCCAGGGTCATTCAGTATTAAACAGGAAGAACCTGCAGGCTGATTTGCAGGAAATAGCTCGTTTATGCTTATTGATGGAAGTGGATGAAATCGTGGTGGGGATGCCCCGCAATATGAACGGTTCTTACGGAAACAAAGCTGAAGAAATAGAAGAATTCGCTGATAATCTGGCTGGAGTAATTGATTTGCCTATTGTATTTTGGGATGAACGATTAACGACCCGTGCGGCGGAAAGAACTTTACTGGAAGCTAATGTATCCAGAAAAAAGCGCAGAGAAGTAATTGATAAAATTGCTGCGGTTAATATTTTGCAAGGTTATCTAAATCGGCAAAATTCAGGTAAATGATTTGACAAACGAAACAGGTTATGATTAGAATGTGACTAGTTTCTAAAAAGGGGTGATATAAATGCATGATGATGAATTATTTGAAGAAGAATATCCCGTGCTGATTCTAATTGATGAAGATGGAGTTGAACATCAATTTGAACTGCTGGCTGAATTGGAAATAGAATCGGACACTTACCGGGTTCTGCTTCCTTTTGTTGATGAGGAAGATGTTGTAGATGACGAGGAAGAAGAACTTGAAGTAGTAATTCTCAAGGTAATTTTTGATGAGGATGGCAATGAGTTTCTCAGTGATATTGAAGATGATGAAGAATGGGAAAAGGTTGCTGATGCCTGGCAGGAACTTGTTGACATGGAGGAAATTTAAGTTATTAAAAATTAGAAGAAGAGGCCGTCAGGCTTCTTTTTTTTATTTCCAATGTATTAAATCACTGCCAAAATCGTATATAATTGAATAGGCGTCAAGATAGCTTTAAATTTGCATTGTTGGGGGTTTTGTTCTTGGCAGAACATAGTCGACGAGTATTATTTCTGGGCTCACTGGTGGTTTTGGGCATAGTCTGTGCTCTGGTAATTTATTTCTATCAAATTTTCTATGAATCAGATTATTTCTTGCCTGGTGTACAAATAGCCTCTGTTGAAGTTGAGGGTTTGACCAGGCAACAGGCAACCGATAAGCTTAACGAATTGATAGATGAATTATATCAACGACCTCTGATGTTTTATTATCAGGAATACAACTATCCTACTTTGCTTAATAAAGTGAGTCAGCGTCAGGACCCCGTTGCTATGGTTGAGGATAGCTGGAGACAGGAACAAAAACGGGATATTAAATCCAAGCTGTTCAATTTGGACGGCTCCAGAAGCATTATCTATTATAACCAGATTACCTATGATAAACAGGCCATTATTGAAATGGCCGAAGAATGGACGCCATCCCTTGTAATTGAACCGGCAAACCCACGATTGGAAATGGATCCCCAACAAGGATTAAAAATAATTCCCGGACAATCCGGTCAGACTATTAATATTGATAAAACTATGGAAAACTTACCATCCGGATGGGGCGATATTAATGGTGAAATTAAAGTTCCTATTGTTATTGAGGAAGCACAGCCACAGATTACCGGCGAAGACCTGAAAAGCATGGGCGAGCTGTCTCATTATACCACCTGGTATAATACCGGGGAAATAGACCGCTCTCATAACCTGGTAAGGGCAGCTAACACTATTAACACCCATGTAGTCAAACCCGAAGAGATATTTTCCTTTAATCAGACTGTGGGTAAACGCAGTTTTGAAACTGGATATCGGGATGCCATGGTTATAGTTGGGGGAAAGTTTGAACCCGGAGTGGGGGGAGGTATTTGCCAGGTATCTTCCACCTTATATAATGCCGTTTTATTAGCTGGTTTGGAAATAGTGGAAAGGCATAATCATAATCTGGCAGTAGCCTATATACCAACTGGACTTGACGCTACGGTATCGTACGGGATGCAGGACTTTCAATTCAAAAATAATACTCGGCATCCGGTTTATTTAAGAAGTGTAGCTGGTGGTGGAGGATTAACCATAACTATTTATGGTCATCTCAGCAACAAAAAGAACATTACTCTTGAACATTTTATTGATCAGGTAATACCCTTTAGAGAAATAAGAGAGAAATCACCAAATCTGGCACCGGGAGAAGAGAAAGTTGAAACCAAAGGTATGCCTGGTTATGTAGCCAGATCGTACCGGGTTTTTTCTGATAACAACGGGGAAGTTATATTAAGGGAAAAACTGGCTACAGATCGCTATAGCCCGTTAAATAAAATTATATATATCGGTGAGGCGCTTCCCCTTCCCCCGGTAGAGGGTGAAGCATCACCGCCGGACCAAATCGAGATACCGGAAGATTCAATTCCACAGACAGATTTGGAACCCATACCACTGAACGAACCACCGGTTGATTATACTCAAGGGGAAGGATATGAGTAAAGTTATAACCGAAAAACCTAAAATAAAACTATCACTATTTGTTGCTGTTTTGCTTTTAGCGATTATCGCAGGAAGCGGATGGCAGCTGTATAATAGTAAGTTTCAGCCGGTAGATGCCAGTGATAAATCTTATCATGATATTATTATTCCTGCCAATAGTACTGCCCGCCAAATTGCTGAAATTCTTCATGGAAATAACCTTATTCATAGTCAGCGGGCTTTTTTATCCTATTGTAAAAAGCAGGGATTGGACAGCAGTTTAATGGCAGGGCATTATCGATTCAGCCGTAGTCAGCCATTAGCTGATATAGCCACCGCCATTGCTACCGGCAGGGTAGTCACTATTTCTTTTACGGTACCCGAAGGCTATACAGTAAAACAGATAGGGGATTTGCTGGTCAGTAAGAACATTGTGACCAGGGAAGGCTGGGATCAGGCCGTTGCAGCTAACTACGATTATATGTTTCTGCAAGGGTTGCCATCAGGTGAAAAAGGTTTGGAAGGCTTTCTATTTCCGGACACCTATATTATTTCTGAAGATACATCTGCCTGGCAGATAATAGACGCCATGTTAAGCCAGTTTGAGGTGTTATGGCAAAAGGAATTTGCTGCTCTGGCAAAAAACAGGGGTCAGAGCATAAATGAGGCAGTTACTATAGCTTCCCTGATAGAGGAGGAAGCTCGTGTCAGCGGTGAGCGTTCTATTATTTCCGGAGTTATTTACAACCGCTTGCAGCGCGATATGTTACTACAGATTGACGCAACTATACTCTATTGTTTGCCGAAGCATCAGGAGGTTGTTTATTATCGCGATTTGGAAGTGGACAACCCCTATAATACTTATCTTTACCCCGGGTTACCTCCGGGACCGATTACCAATCCGGGAAAGGAAAGCATAGAGGCAGCCTTAAAACCTGATAAGCATAACTATCTCTATTATGTATCCAAAGGTGATGGCAGTCATCAATTTACGGAAACCTATGCGCAACATCTGGCTGCCAGGCGTCAATATATTGACTGAGCAGGATAATGGCGGGTAAGTTAAAAATATAATTAGAACTGACTATAGTTGATTATTACTGACTGAACCTGACGGAATATATAGCAGCAGTCCATTATATTTTTAGCAGTAAAATCAATAATAATCAGGCTAATTTTCGATAAACTTTGATTTGCAGGACTGAACCGGAGGATATGAAATGAATAAACCGGAGCTGGTTATGCCGGCAGGAGATTTGGAAAAATTGCAAACAGCATTGCTTTTTGGAGCTGATGCGGTTTATGCCGGAGGTAAAGAATTTAGCCTCCGGGCATATGCTGGAAATTTAACCCTTCAGGAAATTAATGAAGGGTTGATTTTTGCACATGCGCGGGGTAAAAAAATTTATATTACTGTAAATATTCTGGCCCATAACCGGGATTTAAAAGCTTTGCCGGTCTATCTGGAATCCTTGCAGGAAATGGGAGTCGATGGGTTGATAATATCTGATCCCGGAGTGCTTGTAATGGCTCGGCGTTATGCACCTCAGATTCCGATTACCATCAGTACACAGGCTAATGTGAGCAATTATGAATCAGCCTCATTTTACCGGGATTTAGGGGCTAAAAGAATAGTATTGGCCCGAGAATTAACTTTGCAAGAAATTATAGAAATTAAGAATCGAACCGATATAGAAGTGGAAATGTTTGTTCACGGTGCCATGTGTGTATCCTATTCAGGACGCTGTTTGCTTTCATATTATATGACGGGAAGAAATGCCAACCAAGGGGCCTGCGCCCACCCCTGCCGTTATCGTTATCAATTGCAGGAAGAAAAAAGGCCGGGTGAATATTTCCCCATTGAAGAAGATGAACGGGGTAGCTATATTTTAAATTCCCGGGACTTGTGTTTGTTGCAACACCTGCCGCGATTAATTGAAGTGGGAATAGAAGCCTTTAAGATTGAAGGCAGAATGAAGAGCCCGCTTTATGTTGCTGCAGTTGGACAGGTATACCGTCAGGCAATTGATGCTTATATGGCTGGTCCAGGTGAGTTTACAGCTGAACAATTGCATTTATGGGAATCCGAATTATTACGCATTGCTACCCGCCCATACACGGATGGTTTTATTGATGGAGCAGATCCTAATTTACAGGATACCGACCACTGGACTAAAGGTGAACGGGACTATTTTTGCGGGGTAGTAAAAGGATATAGTCATCAACATAATTGTATTATTATTGAGCAAAGGGCTAATTTTGGGCCCGGGGACGAACTGGAATTACTGATACCTGGTGGCGGGGTAATACCTTTGAAATTTGACCGACTATATGATGAAAATATGCAGGAGGTTGACCGGGCCCGTCATCCCCGGCAATTAATATATCTGCCCTGGGATTACCCGATCGCTGAATTTTCTATCCTGCGAAGGAGGGGAATCTGATTAAAGGAAATGTACTGCTCAAAGTATCTCCCCGGGACATTGATATGCTGACCAAAATTTTTGAAGCTTATGAATATCTGGGGGTAGTATCCACTTTGAATCGCAGTGAAGGAATAGTAGTAATTCGAGGTACAGCGGATACTTATACAGAAATAATTGAGATTTTGCCCAACCTGCCTTTTTCTGTAGATGTATGGGAAGAAGAATAAAGATTCCCAACAGAGCCAAAGCTAAAAAGAAACAGCTCGAAGGGGAGTCTTTTTACTTGCGTAACCGAATTCATATCTTAATGGGCATGTTTCTAGTGGCTTTTATGATGTTAGGTGTCATATTATTCTATCATCAGATTATTCGGGGAGAAGATTTAACCCGCCAGGCTGTGGCTATGCGCAGTCGGGAAATTGAACTAAAGGAAATTCCCCGGGGGACTATTTTTGATCGTAATCATCGACCTTTAACCGAGGTCAGCAATACTTGTGCAGTATATTGTTTACCGGATGAAACCCGGCGACAAATGATTAACGCATCAGAAAATAAAACTGGTGTTAATTTGGATAATGCCCGTATAGCAGAAAAAATTAGCTCTCAATTATGCAATTGCATCGATGGATTAAGCCGTGACCGATTAAATGAGCAACTTAAAAAAGCCTTGAATGATCGCACTTCTTTTGTACGGATTACCAGTAATATAAGTGAAACTGAAATTATTAGTCTGCAGCAGCAAAACATTCCCGGTGTAGTTATTGCCCCCATGACCAGACGCTATAATGAGGGGGGGTTAGCTGCCCATATAATTGGCTATGTAAACGGGCCTCAAGGCGAAGAAGGGGTAGCGGGTATTGAAAAGGTTTATAATAATGTCTTAAAAGACACCGCATCCTGCCAAAGCCTGGTAACCGTTGTGGATGCCCGCGGAATGCCTATCCATGGCCTGCAGTACAAGCTGAGCAGTGATCAGGAACAGCGGGGCTCGGTGGTACTTACTATTGATAAAACGATACAACAAATAGTTGAAACAGTTCTGGATAAACAGAAGGTAAGCGGTGCAGCCGTAGTTTTGTCCGTACCGGATCAGCAGGTTATAGCCATGGCGAGTCGCCCCAATTTTAATCCTTATCAACTTGACCAGGCTATGGAAGGTCAAGCCGGCAGTTTGCTTAACCGTGCCCTTAATCCTTATCATCCCGGATCACTGTTTAAATTAGTAGTCACTGCAGCTGCGCTGGAACAGAATGCGGTAAAGTTGGATGATCAGTTCCTATGTGAGGGCAAGTTTATTTTTACTCCTGATTTAAGTATTGCCTGTTGGAAAGAAGAAGGTCATGGGAAAATCAATTTTGCTCAGGCTTTTGCCCTATCCTGCAATCCGGTATTTATTCAGGTGGCTCTTGATGTGGGGCGTTCAAATATAATGGATTATGTGTATAAATTACAACTTACCGGGAACAACCTGACCGGTTATGGGAAATATAAAGGCAGCAAAATAGAAATCAATCCGGGGCGCCCGGCGCTGGCTAATGCGGCTCTTGGACAGCAGGGAGTTATGTTATCGCCGCTGCAACTAACATCTTTGGTAGCAACAATAGCCGCCAACGGAAAATACCAGACTCCCTCAATAGTCAAATATTATATTGACCGTGAGGGCAGAACTCAAACTATAAAAATATCGGCCCTCGGTCAGGTTATTAAGCCGGGCACAGCAGAAAAGATCAGGGGTTTGATGGAAATGACCGTAGCGGAGGGGACCGGGAAAACTGCTTACAGTAATAAAGTAAAGGTGGCTGGTAAGACTGCTACCAGTCAAACCGGCCGATATGTTGAAGGCAAAGAAGTTCTTAATACCTGGTTTGCAGGTTATTTCCCGGCAGAAAATCCCCGTTATGCAATAGTAATTCTGGTTGAAGAAGGCAGCTCCGGTGCAGCCAGTGCAGCCCCTGTTTTTAAGGAAATAACCGAAGAGATTCTTACGATTTATACAAACTAATGGTTTTTATATGTCACTCTAACAACAGTGAAAAAAGTCTAAATAACTATTTGCAAACTCTCAAATTAAATCCAGGTTATATACGAGATAAACAATTTCTTTTCGGGACTAAACATGCAGATTAGAAAAGGACACGGGCTGACAGAAACTTCTCCGGTGCTCAATATGGATGACGATCCGTCTTTAATACCCATTAAATGAGCAAATATGAAAAAGAAATTGAGTCTTTATACGAATAGAATAAAACCGGATGATAAAAACGCCTGACTAATTAAGAGTCAGGCGTTTTTAAAAGTTGCGATCAGGCTTGAGATAATCGATCAATAGAATTTGCTACGGTAACCAAACCAGCTAAAAAGTTATCCTGAGTGACCCCTAACTCTTTACGCAGATAATTATTAAATGATTCACCGTGTTGATAAACTTTTTGAGCTAAATCATGACCTTTGTCAGTCAGGAATAATCTAATAACCCTGCGATCCTGGGAACATAAACGCCGTTCCACCAGATTCTCCCGCTCCAGTTTATCCACCATGGTAGTTAATGAAGAGTTCTCTATCTGAGCACGGTTGCCGATTTCAGAAAGGGTTGAACCATCATTTTCCATTAAAGTGAACAAAACAAACGATTGAGCCAGATTCAATCCAAAATGGTCAAGTTCATTACCAATATACTTCTCAACCTTTTTCATTGTTGCTTTTAAAGAATAACAAACGAAAGTAGTATAATCTTCCATAGTTTTTCACGCCTTCCCCCCATGTTCTCATCTTTTATCATGAACAATAAACCGGTATCTGTCAAATCGAAAAAAATTAAAAAAATTCACTATGCAACCAATAAAGTAAGAATCCGACCTGTTATTGAAGTAATTTACGTTTAAGAATTTACTAACGATAAATATACTACTATAAGATAAATATTCCGAAAAAATCTTTGACTAATATTGACTAATGTTTACTGCCGCATTATAATCCTAGTTAGGAAGACATATAAAAAGGAAGAATGCAAATAATAAAAATGACTAACTTTGACTAATAGTCTTCCAGTTGGTTTAATTTATTTAATTAAGGAGGTTTTAAAATGGCAAAAGCTTTGGGGATTGATTTGGGAACTACAAATTCGGTAGTAGCAATTATCGAAGCCGGAAATCCGGAAGTTATTACTAATGCCGAGGGCGCCCGTACAACTCCATCCGTAGTTGCATATAAAGGCGATGAGCGTCTGGTTGGTCAGATAGCCAAGCGTCAGGGTGCTCTGAATCCGGAAAATACATTTTATTCTGTTAAGAGATTTATGGGAAGAAGGTTTTCTGAGGTTGCGGATGAACGAAATCTGGTGCCATATACGGTAGTAAGCGGCAGCAATGATGCCGTTCGCTTTAAGGTTAATGAAAATCTGATTGCACCGGAGGAAATATCAGCCATGGTACTTAAAAAACTGGCTGATGATGCTTCCCGTTATATTGGTGAAAAAATTACTGATGTAGTTATAACTGTACCGGCCTACTTTAATGATGCACAGCGCCAGGCTACCAAGGATGCCGGACGGATTGCCGGACTTAATGTTCTCCGCATTATTAATGAGCCAACTGCGGCAGCATTGGCTTACGGGTTGGATAATAAGAGCAACGAAACTATTCTGGTATTTGACCTGGGGGGCGGCACTTTTGATGTATCCATTCTCGAAGTAGGGGAAGGGGTATTTGAGGTTAAATCTACCAATGGGGATACTCATTTAGGCGGAGATAATTTTGATAAAAGGATTGTGGATTGGCTGGCTGACGAATTTAAAAAAGATTATGGCATTGATCTGCGTAAAGATAAGCAATCATTACAGCGTTTAACTGAAGCAGCTGAAAAAGCCAAAGTTGAGTTATCCAGTGTAATGGAGACCCAGATTAGTTTGCCGTTTATAACTGCTGATGCAGAAGGTCCCAAACATCTGGATATGAAACTGACCCGGGCCAAACTGGAAAACTTAATCCATGATTTGATTGAGAGTTTGCGTCAACCGGTGGAGAATGCTTTAAAGGATGCCCGTCTTACCAAGCAGGACATTGATGAAGTTATTCTGGTCGGAGGTTCTACTCGAGTTCCGGCAGTACAAAAACTGGTCAGGGATTTAACCGGCAAGGAACCCCATATGGGAGTAAATCCCGATGAAGTGGTATCTGTAGGGGCTGCTATTCAGGCCGGAGTCCTGTCCGGACAGGTTAAAGATGTGGTATTACTGGATGTTACTCCGCTTTCACTGGGCGTTGAAACCATGGGCGGCATAATGACTAAAATCATTGAACGCAATACTACTATTCCAGTACGGCGCAGCGAGGTTTTCTCCACTGCTGAGGATAACCAACCGGCAGTTGATATTCATGTTTTACAGGGTGAAAGGGAATTAGCCCGTGACAACCGTTCGCTGGGCCAGTTTAAACTGGATGGTATTCCGCTGGCATTAAGGGGCGTTCCACAAATTGAAGTAACTTTTGATATTGATGCCAATGGCATTTTAAAGGTAAGTGCCAAAGATAAATCCAGTGGCAAGGAGCAGACGGTTACAATAAGCAATTCTTCCAATCTGGATAAAGCTGAAATTGATCGCATGATTGAGGATGCCACCCGTAATAGCGAAGAAGACAAAAAACGCCGACAGGAAGCAGAGACCCGTAATCATGCCGATAGTACCTGCTATAATGCCAGTCGGCAGCTGGAAGCACGCGGTAATGCTGTAAGTGCAGCAGACCGGGAGAGAATACAGACTATGATTGATAAACTTCGTCAAAGTCTGGAGCAGCAGGCCGATATAAGTGAAATAGAAAAGTTGGTTCAGGAACTGGAAGAAGCAGTAAACTCACTGGAGATGGTTAATCCGGACAGTGCAGGACAAAATGCTGATGAAGAAGTATTTGATGCTGAATTTGATGAAAACTAATCCCGAAGGGGGTCAGGAGGCTATAAGAAAATGGCAGTAACTTTTCGTGATTATTACGAAATATTAGGTGTGAGTCGCGATGCTGACGAGAAAAAAATAAAAGCCGCTTACAGGAAACTAGCCCGAAAATGGCATCCTGACCTTCATTCCGGCAAGGATAAGGAAAAGGCGGAAGAAAAATTTAAAGAAATAAATGAGGCTTATGAAGTTTTAAGTGACAGTGAAAAACGGGCCAAATATGACCGCCTGGGAAGCAACTGGCGCAATGGCGACCAGTTTGACCCGGGAGATATGGGCAGCAGCTATTATTACAGCTCTGATTTTAACCCCCAGGATTTTCAGGGATTCAGTGATTTCTTTGCCAGTATATTCGGCGGCAACCCGGGCGGTAGACGCACAAGCACCAGTTTTTATGACGGCCCCATGCGGGGACAAGATATCGAAAGTGAAATCGAGCTTACCCTGGAAGAAGCTTATCACGGAGGGAGCAAATCATTGCAGCTTTCAGCTGGCAGCTTGTGCCCGCAGTGTTCCGGACGGGGCATAACCGGGCGCAGTATATGCAGTCGCTGTGGTGGTACCGGTTCCATCCCCTCAACCCGGACAATAGAAGTAAAAATACCTCCGGGAGTCTTTGAAGGCAGCAGTATTCGCCTCAAAGGACAGGGAGGAGAAGGAACTGCTGATGGACAACGCGGAGACCTGTATCTAAAAGTGCGTTTATTACCGCATCCGGTATTTACTGTTAAAGGAAGAGATATTGAAACAGAAATCACTCTGCGTCCTGATCAGGCCGTTTTGGGAGACAAAGTAACTGTTCCCACCCTGGAACGTTCAGTAAATCTGACCATACCGCCGGGGACAGTCAGCGGGCGGCGACTACGGTTAAAGGGCAAAGGTCTGCCGACTCGTGACGGCAACCATGGAGACCAGTATGTCAAAATAAACATAAATATTCCAGCTGATATAAGCGAGGATGAAAAAGAGCTATACCGGAAAATCCGGGAAATCTATGAAAAGTAGGGGTGTATAATGAAATTAGTACGAATTGTATATCCACAGGATCAGTGGCTTCCCATTTCCCGGTTGCAGATTCATCCGCATATAGTGGATATTTTAGTGGAATTGGGAGTGCTGGAAGTAATCGATGAACAGGTTAATCAGACTTCATTACAGCGGTTAAATAAAATTATGCGGCTTAAAGACTCTTTGGGAGTTAATCTCAACGGAGCAATTCTGATTGCTGATTTATTAGACCGGATTGACGAGCTTGAGGAACAGGTTCGTCAATTAAAAGAATTGAGGTGATTATATGAATATGGAAAAACTTACGCAAAAATCGCGGCAGGCTTTTATGGATGCCCAGCAAATAGCAGCAGAAAAACATCACCAGGAAGTGGGGGGCAAACACCTGCTGGCAGCACTGCTGGCCCAGGAAGGGGGCGTAACCCCGCGTATTATTGAACAAGCCGGTGCCAATATAAATAATTTTAATAATAGTTTGAATCAGTTACTGGATAAAATCCCTTCCGTATATGGCTATGACGGCCAGGTGTATATGAGTGCCAACCTGTCCAGAGTTGTAGCCCGGGCAGATAAAGAAGCCCAGGGATTAAAAGATGAATATATAAGTGTAGAACATCTGGTTTTGGCGTTGTTGACCGAAGGTGAACAGGATCTGCGTGACCTGTTTGCCCGCATGGGAATAACCCGGGATAGTTTATTGAATGCCATGCGCAGTATTCGTGGTTCACAGCGTGTGACCAGTGACAATCCGGAAGACAGCTACGAAGCCCTGGAAAAATACGGCCGGGATTTAACCGCCATGGCAGTGCAGGGGAAACTGGACCCGGTTATCGGTCGGGATGAAGAAATTCGCCGGGTTATGGAAATACTCTCCCGGCGTACCAAAAATAATCCGGTATTAATTGGTGAGCCCGGAGTAGGTAAAACTGCCATAGTGGAAGGACTGGCCCGGAGGATTACCGCCAAAGATGTACCGGAAGGTTTAAAAAACAAGCAGGTAATTGCTCTGGACATGGGTTCACTGGTAGCTGGTGCCAAATACCGGGGGGAATTTGAAGAGCGTTTAAAAGCGGTATTAAAGGAAGTGGAACAGTCCAATGGACGTATAATTCTGTTTATAGATGAACTGCATACCGTGGTGGGTGCCGGTGCTGCTGAAGGAGCCATGGATGCCAGCAATCTGTTAAAACCGATGCTGGCCAGGGGTGAACTGCGGGCCATCGGTGCCACCACATTGGATGAATACCGTAAACATATTGAAAAAGATGCCGCTCTGGAACGCCGTTTTCAGCCGGTTATGGTTAATCAGCCCTCAGTAGAAGATACCATCTCCATACTGCGTGGCTTAAAGGAACGCTACGAAGTACATCACGGGGTACGCATACAAGATGCTGCCCTGGTTGCGGCAGCAGTTCTTTCTGACCGGTATATATCTGACCGCTTCTTGCCTGACAAGGCTATTGACCTGGTAGATGAAGCTGCGGCCAAAATGAGAACGGAAATTGACAGTATGCCTGCTGAGCTGGATGAAATAACGCGCCGTATTATGCAATTGGAAATTGAAGCCGCCGCGCTGGAAAAAGAAAAAGATGATGCTTCCCATGAACGGCTGAAAAATCTGCAAAAGGAACTTCAGGACTTAAATAGTGAAGCCGAAGCGATGAAAGCCCAGTGGCAATCGGAAAAACAGGCTATTTCGCGAGTGCGTAATCTTAAACGGGAGATAGACGAATGCCGTCAAGAAATAGAAATAGCGGAACGGGAATATGACCTGAATCGCCTGGCAGAACTTAAACATGGCCGTATGAACGAATTGGAACGCAAGCTCAGGGCTGAGGAAGAAAATCTGGCCGGCAAGCAGAAAACCAATATGTTTCTGAAAGAAGAAGTTGATGATGAGGATATTGCCCGGGTGGTAAGTCGCTGGACGGGTATACAGGTCAGTCGCCTCATGGAAGGCGAACGGGAAAAACTGTTGCATCTCAACGAAATCCTGCATGAACGCGTAGTTGGACAATCAGAGGCGGTAGAAGCGGTAGTTGATGCCGTGATTCGCAGCCGTGCCGGACTGAAAGACCCGCATCGGCCGGTGGGCAGTTTCATATTCCTGGGACCAACCGGAGTTGGTAAAACCGAGCTGAGTAAAGCTCTGGCCGAAGCCTTGTTTGATGATGAACGCAGCATGATTCGCATTGACATGTCAGAATACATGGAGAAACACAGTATTGCTCGCTTGATTGGTGCACCTCCCGGATATGTTGGCTATGACGAGGGAGGGCAATTGACTGAGGCAGTCAGACGCAAACCCTATTCGGTTATTTTGTTTGATGAAATTGAAAAAGCCCACAATGATGTTTTCAACCTGTTGCTGCAAATCCTGGATGATGGAAGACTGACTGATGGCAAAGGCCGTACCGTAGACTTTCGCAATACTATCATCATCATGACCTCCAACATCGGCAGTGATCGGATTCTTGAATACCAGAACCTGGGCGGCGATTATGAGGAAATGAAAGCAACCGTGATCGGTATGCTGAAAGGATATTTCCGTCCCGAATTTTTAAACCGTATTGATGAAATTATAGTATTCCATGCACTGAATAAAGAACAAATAAAAGCTATCGGAGAAGTACTGCTGAAAAATCTGGCCCTGCGGTTTCGCATCAATGTGCAGGCCAACCTGCGCTGGGACGATGGAGCTCTTGATTATATGGCCGAAAACGGCTACGAACCGGCTTATGGTGCCCGGCCGCTGAAACGCCTGGTACAGGGTGAAATTGAAACCCTGCTGTCGCGGCAGATAATAAAAGGCGATATAAAACCGGGTGATACGGTCACGTTAAGTTCCGATGGGCAGCATTTAACAGTAAAAATAGACAGTTAACCAGTTGAAGAATAAATGTGAACAAGGGGAAGATTTTTATGCTTCCTGTTGCGGGAAAGGGGATGTTTGAGATCGCTGAGAAAGTGCTCTCATCGTTATTCTCCAGTAATTAATGAAAAATCTCTTAAGAAAAAATCCCGACATTAAAAAGTCTGAAAAATTTTGAATTCCAATGTGCAGATATGCGTAATCTATTTATATATATTGTACATGTAATGAAAAAAGGGGAATTGCATTGGGATGTACTGAAGCATATGTCGGGTGGAATGGATTTGAGGGCATGGTAACGATTAATGAACCGGTTTTGCGTTACCATGCCAATCCAATATTAACCTGCCATGATGTAAATAAAATCTGGGGTAAAAATAGCCGTTTATATACATACACGGTTCATAATGCCGGAATGGCGGAAGTGACTGATACGAATGGCAGGACTCAGACAATAATGCTCTTTCGTTCCCACATTGCTGATGGACGCAGTGTAATAGGAAAAGCTGTAAGTGACAATGGCTTAAATGGCTGGGAGGTTGACCCCAGACCATTTTTATTACCTGCCACCGGGAATGATATGTTTGCTGAGGGAGTTGATATTGCCTCCATTATCGAATCTGAGGCCGGTGGCGTAGAAGATATGCGGGTTAATCCGGTCGGGGGAGGGTATGTATTGACTTACAGTGCCTACCACGAACAGATACCAGACAGAGTCAAGGTTATGATGGCTGTAACCAGGGATTTTGAAAATATTGTTCGCTATGGTCCAATATCTGAACATGATATGCGCAATGTGGTTATATTTCCTGAACCGGATATAAATAAAACCTGGATAGCCTTGTTGCGTCCTAACGACAAAAACCGGGAAGTATCAGGTTCCGGTCATATCGGGGGACTCTTTGGAGAAATATATGCAGGTTTCGCACCAGATACTACCGGACCATGGAAAATTGGTAATGTAATCATGAGAAGCGGCCATGGACCAGGTGCATTCCAGGCTAAGATTGGTCCAGGCGCCCCGCCTGTCAGGACTCGTTATGGCTGGCTCAATGTTTTTCATGGGGTGCGTTCAACCATGGCTGGCAATCCATATACCCTGGGCGTGGCATTCCATGACCTGAAAGAACCGTTAAACCCAAGCAAACTTCGTATTTGTGCCAAACCGATATTAATGCCTGGTGCAAGTGATTGTTTGGTAAGAGAGACTGATTATGTTCATGTCCCCAATGTAGTATTCATCTGTGGCTTATTAGCTGCTCAGGACGATACGGTAGCAATATATTATGGTGGTAATGATACCGTTATGAATGTTGCCCTGACAAATATACAAATTCTAAATGAAATGTGCGATATTTTCCCTTTGGACCCATTGACCGGTAAACACCTGTATACCCTGTAAGCGGATAAGGGGGCGTTTCAAACCTCCCCTGTCCTCCCCCTACTCTTCTTACTGCTACGGTATGTGTAAGAGAAAACCAAACAAACAACAGACTCCCCAAAATTAAACCCTGGGGAGTCTGTTCATTACCGGTAATGGATTCAGCCTGGTTGTTCCGGTCTAGTAGTTTTCTGCCAGCACTTCATAATAAGATTGGGGATGGGCACAGGCGGGACATTCGTCCGGAGCTTCTTCGCCTTCATGAATATAACCGCAGTTGCGGCACTTCCATTTAACTACCTTATCTTTTTTAAACACGGTTCCATTTTTGATGTTTTCCAAAAGTGCCCGGTAGCGTTTTTCGTGTTCCTCTTCAACTTCACCAATTTCTCTGAACACATCAGCAATCTCATCAAAGCCTTCTTCACGGGCAATGCGTTCAAATTCCGGGTACATGCTGGAATGTTCATGTAATTCCCCGTCGGCGGCATCCAGCAGATTTTGAACTGTATCCGGTACTTTACCACCCATTAAAAACTTAAAGAAACGCTTGGCATGTTCCTTTTCATTATCGGCAGTCTCCAGAAAAATAGCTGCCATTTGTTTATACCCTTCTTTATCGGCCTGACTTGCAAAGTAGGAATACTTGTTGCGGGCCTGGGATTCGCCGGCAAATGCTTCCCACAAGTTTTTCTCGGTTTTTGAGCCTTTTAATTCCATTTTGTATACCTCCTTATAATAATATTCAGCTAACTGATAATGATGTAATTAATATCGCCAATAGCAGTTAACTATCTCATTGTACTCATACTTTAGCTAAAACCTCAACCGTAAGTTGGGATGTTTCCGGAGGTTGGTTTAAATAATTCCTGATTATTATTAAGGGACATATTAGTGTCTTATTGATATGAAATAATTGGCACAGGGAATTGATTCCGGCAAAAAAGGGGGCGGTATTTAAGGATGAGCCGGATAGATAACTTCAAACAGGAGGTAAAAATTATGAACAAAGGGATTGACTTATTAGTAGCGGTGGAGCGGACCAAAATACCAATTGCTCAGAAGCACAAGCTGCATCTGTTAATTAGGGTTCGGGGGATAAGTAACGGACAACATAAACGCAGACCAATAAATCTGGGGTTTGTTCTGGACCGGAGTGGATCCATGGAAGGCAGCAAACTTGATTATACCCGCCAGGCAGTTGAACTATGCATGACGCATCTGGATGAAAATGATATACAGTCTATCGTAATATTAAGCTGACGAAGGAGATTTTGACAGCGCCAGAGAATTACTGGAAGAAGTGGTAGCCGAAATGCGACCGGTAATGGCAGATGATGAGCTGGCCGAATTAGATCAGTTACAGGAAAGCCTTAAATATTATTCCGATGAACAATATAACCAATCAGCCCGCAAGAAAATACGGGCTGCCAGCTATAACCAGCAAAAAAATCGTTCCAGGTAAGGTGAAAAGGGGGAGGAGCAAGTGTCTAAATTAAGCAGAACAGCCGTAACAGCCAACAAAACAGTTAAACTAAAAGATTATATACTTACCCATCCGGATAGCGATATTAATGAAGTATTAAAAGCATTACAAATAAAAAATGAAGCCAGTCTGTTGCGCTTGCTCCTCGGCATGGGGGAAGATGAAAGCGTCTGCTCCCAGGGAACCTTTAACATTATTCGTGATGGTAAGAGAATTACTTTACAGGAGGTTACTGTTCTGCTTGAAAACACACCGGAAGACATTAACGGGCCATCGGTTGCGGAACGGCTAATATACTTATATGATGCACTTAACAATAGTTCATCCAGCGGAGGAATTACATTTCAGCGACTAATGAGCAATTATATGGAACTGATTAAGCAAAGCGGTGCTCCCATGCCCAAAAAAGAGTCAATACGGCGCAGTATTCACCGTGATCTGGAAAAACTCGAAACCTACGGTATTGTTATTGAACGTCCCAGTACCGGAAGTAAAAAATATCGGCTGGCTGATGAATATCTGCCCAAGCTAAGCCCTGAGGCAGCCTCCGGAGTATATGTATCCATGTTGTTAGACCGCAACACTTTGCTGAATGAAGCGACCAGTTCCGCCCGGGAAGAGCTGGAAAAGAGTATTTTTCGAGAGTCATCCCAACCACAAATACTGAAAGACAGAATATATATATTGGGAGATACCCTGGCTGAACCGGAACGGTTTGGGAATATACTGGGGAAGTTAATCAGAAGCATACAAGGGTCTTATCGTATAAAGATGCGATATTGCAATAACCAGGGTAAAGAAACCGAGCGCATATTAGAACCGTTGGGATTAGTATGTAAAAGAGGGGTATGGTATCTGTTTGCCAATAACAAAATTGACGGGCACAGAACCTTTAGAGTTGACCAGATTCAGTCCTTACGGACCAGAGAAAATGAGCGGTTTGAATATCCGCAAGGCTACTCTTTGCAAGAACAAATTAAATCCAGTTGGGGAGTATTCTGCAATGATGAAGCGAGCAGAGTGAGATTAAAATTCTCCCCGGCAGTAGCTCACCGGGTACAGAATCTGCGCTATCATATCAGTCAGCAGTTGATTGAAACCTGTCCGGACGGCTCGGTAATCCTGCAGTTTGAAGTATGCGGTTTATTGGAACTGCAAAGCTGGATATTGCAATGGGGCAATCAGGTGGAAGTATTGGAACCACTTATCTTAAGAGAAGATATTCGTGAAATTGCCCGGGCAATAGCTGACCAATATTCATAAGAGCGCAAAGGTGACCATCGTTTTAAATAACTGCCTTGTGGAGGTATTTACTATGCCATTCCCGTTGGCCATACTGGCTGCAACATTGTTGATAGCTGCTATTAGTTTTTTTGGTGTAGGCGGAGCTTTTTATCTGACCATAATTTTTGTGCCAATTTATTATGCCGTTAAGAATCTTGCAAGGCAAAATCCGGCACCCGGAAAATGGACAGTAAATGGAAAAGTATTATTAGAAGCCCTTATAATTGGAGGGGTAATTGTTGTTTTAATCTACCCCACTTTAATATATAGACTGGACAATAATGAACTCGAAGTCAGATATACATTGGCTATAAGCAGCTATATTCTGATAATATCTATAGCCTGCA
>DAIMDR010000013.1:0-1522 GCA_036725705.1 Syntrophomonadaceae bacterium
CCAATCGATTGTAAGGTCATTACCCTCCTGCTTTGTCAGGTAGGTGCCCGGCGGTCCGTATTCAGTACCCGGGTTGAACTGATAAGGAGTACCGTTTTCGGAAACCAGGATTTCACTGAGAGGGGTAGTGCCTTGGGGAATAGATATAAAATAACCCTTATAGGAGCCATGAAAGGTAACCGTAATATGTTCGGTAACCAGCATGGAACCGTCCGGAAGCAGCTCAGCATCATAGACCAGTTTATCCATTTGCAAACTGCGCGCTTCAGCAGGTTGAGGGCTATATACGGAAAACACCAGAATCAGGCATAAAGCCAATAAAATGATTCCCGGATTATAATTTCGTTTAAACAAACGAATCCCTCCTGTCTTAAAACTTGACCTGAACAGTTTGGCGAGCTTCGGGTTCGTTTTGCAGGGTAAAATAATCAGCAGAGCCGAAGCCTAACATTCCTGCAACCAGATTGGTGGGGAACAGTTCAATGCTGGTGTTGAATTTTTGCACCGTATCATTATAAAACTGACGGGAAAAGGCTATTTTGCTTTCCGTATTGGTCAGTTCTTCCTGTAATTGCATGAAATTGGTGTTGGCTTTAAGTTCCGGATAAGCTTCTGCTACCGCAAACAAATTACGCAGGGCACCGCTCAACATAGTTTCGGCCTGAGACTGTTCACTGACGGTTCTGGCAGCAATTGCCTGATTGCGTACACGGGCAATTTCTTCAAAAGTTGTCTTTTCATGAGTGGCATAACCCTGAACAGTAGCAACCAGATTAGGAATCAAATCATAACGGCGTTTTAGTTGAACATCCACCTGGGACCAGGCATTTTGTAATCTCTGGCGCAACTGAACCAGATTATTGTAGGTAGCAATGAGGAAAATCAGGAATGCCACCACCAAGGCTCCGAGAACAATCAATACAACCACGGTCATTGGTTATCAACCCCCCAATTGTTTTATAGTTATATAATATTTTAGCAGACCTTTAATAACAATGCTGTCACCCGATTGGGTGACTTATTTTTTGTCTGGGATTTGTTAAAGTAATAGTAACTGAGTATATACATCAAAACTGTTAATATATTTCATCAAAGGAGTGATGCCGTTAATGAACACGATTGCTCAGACTGCGCAGCCGCGCTGGAAAGTAACGCTTAACATGATGATTAATCCGGGTGAAGTAGTTAAGAGCCAGATGACTCGGATCCCCTGGCCCTATTCCCTGTTGATATCCGGTTTGTCATTTACCCTGTTTTTTCTGCAAACTGGGTTGGATATGCTGCGAACTGGTCAAATTGGAATGTCTACAGTAATACTTATTACCATGCTGGGACTTTTCTATGGTACGGCCGGAGTGGCATTAATTGCCTTATTGGCCTGGGCATTATCCCAGGGCGGTGAGCGCTCCTATACAGTTGACTGGGCCATATCTTCCTTCGCTCTGGGCTATTCCGCTACTTTGGTTTATGCACTGCTCGGAATAATATTTTCTCTTACCTTAGGCTGGAAAACCGCGGTAGC
>DAIMDR010000013.1:1622-24717 GCA_036725705.1 Syntrophomonadaceae bacterium
AAGTTCTGGCCGATATATTTATGCTTTATGATATTTGGTATTTTAATTCCGTTTAGTAAACCTGAACCGGGAGTTATAACTTTTTTGTTGTCGTTCCTGCTTGCGCTGGTAATTGGCCTTCTGGCAGTTAATATTCTAATAATGTTATTAAATAGCAGCAACAAGACTTTAAGTGCAGAAAGCGGAGGCCAGTTTGCCCGCGAAGCAGTGGGAACGGGCATGTTGTTTATGATTCCTTTTACTATTCTGGCAGGATTAGCTCAGTTGTTGCTGGGCTGGAATGCTGTAATGCCGTTTGCTTCGGCAGCAATTATGACTGCTTGTGCAACTGCAGGTACTGAAGTAATGAAAAAAGGTGCCCAGGGAATAAAAAATGTAATGATACCGTCGGCAATTGCCTTTTTATTATCGACCGGATGGATGATACTGGTCGGTATAATGCCATAAGTATACGGGAAGGGAGGTTTGGATTTTGTCTATTCTCAATATGAACCGTAAACGGAAAAAAATAATGAAAATAGGGCTAACAGCTGTTTTTGCTGGATGGTTCGCTTTGCTGTTTATAACCGCTTTTTTACCGGGGACTGCTATGGCGGGTGGAGTTGGCGATGTGGTTACTGAGGTTGCTAATTCCAATTTTTCCTCGGCGAGTTTTCAGTTCGGCAATGAAGAGAAGACCGGATATGATTTTAAAATGCATATAGGCGGGGGGGGATTTGGTGAAGGAGTGGCTGGAGTCTCAGTATTAGGACCAGTCAAGGGCTCCGAGATAAATATCCTGCTTGATTATGTAGACAGTGTAGCTCAGCATACCAGCATTCAGACTACTCGTATGAAAGGCTGCGAAGTAAGAGAATACACCATGGAAAATGGGGCTGGAATAGGGGTAGTACTTCCAGATTACTTTATTACCGTGGAAATATATAAAACCGGAAACAGTACCGCCACTGATTGGGCGGCGGGTAAAAAAATAGCCCAGCAGACTTTGGACGGGATGGAACGAGCCGGACTGTTAAGTCAGGCAGCTCCGGATATAGAATCGGGCAAACCTGATAAACCCAAACCGGCTGAAAAAGTACCGGCAGCTTCGGCAATTGTAACCGGCAACCCTTTGGACGAACCAATCCGCATTGCAGATACGACCAATATAATGGCCGTTTATAACGGACCAACGGCCCCCACTACTCTCAGTATCAACACACCTCACTTAGTAACAGAAATCCATGACTATCATTGGAACAATGCTCAGGGCGCCAACCCTGGAACCATAGGCTTACAGGACCAGAACGGAAAAATATACGGTCCCTGGCAGGCGGTAGGAACTCCGGGACAAGGGGGAGTTCCCAATGCCAACTGGTTTGTTTATCCGAATATTGTCATTCCTGCTGGCACCTATACGGTAATCGACTCAGATCCTTCTACCTGGTCACAGAACACAGATTCCGGCGGAAAGGGCATGGGATATGTGCTGGCTACTCCTCATTTTGAAACGACCAGCGGTTCGGTTGATGACTTAAATAAAGGTACTCCCGGAAGCACGCCTGCTGGAAGCGGTTGGACGGAAAGTCCGGCTGGAGTCGGTTCAGTGGGTAATATTCCCGGCCCTTCAAACACTACGGAAGCTGTAACCGGTGTGGCAGTCCCCGGACTAATATCCATCGGCTTGGGAGCCCTGGCAGGATTAGGCGGAGGCGGAGGATTTACGCCTTCAGGAGGCGTACCCCTGTCACCTTCCGGAGGAGGACCCTCTCCGACCGGTGGAATACCTGGCGCAACCCCGCGTTCCGGTGCAGCTCAGGAAATTGGACAATTGGGCAAGAGACGGCGCGAAGAAATATTTATAGATACAGTTGATATGCAGCAGCAGGCAATTGATGTTAGAGATGCCGGACCAGTTACTGATCATGGCATAATAATTGATACCGCAGATATGTTTGAAACTCCTATAGCTGTCCAGCCAGAATCAGGGATTATAATTGATACTGCAGATGAAGCGGCTATATTTGTGCAGCCTGAACCGGGAATTCATATCGATGCGATTGATATGCACGAGGGAGCATCATTAAGCCCTGAGCCTGAAATTCGAATTGACACCACCGATATGTTTGAAACTCCTATAGCTATCCAACCGGATTCCGGGATCATAATTGATACCGCAGATGAAGCGGCTATATTTGTGCAGCCTGAACCGGGAATTCATATCGATGCGATCGACATGCATGAGGGAGCATCATTACGCCCTGAGCCTGAAATTCGTATTGACACCACCGAGATGTTTGAAGGTAATATGGCCCAGGGAACAGTTCCGGATAAGGATATTTATATTGAAACCGAAGCAGAAGCAGGGTTGTTTGTACAGCCTGAGATTGATAAGCAGGGTATTGATATTAGGGAAACCGTGCCAGGCGGAGAACAGGAATTTGTCGTGGCATCTTCGGGTGAACCGGGTGTAGCTGCACAAGCTGAAGCAGGAATAATCATTGAAACTGCTGATGAAGCTGCGGTTATTAAACCTGACTCCGGGATTATGAAGGATGAATCCGGCAGTGAAGTTCTTTTAGATAGCAGCGAGCTGGAAGGTGAAGCTCCTGCCGGAAGTGAAACTGTGGGAGCAGACAGGGAAATCGCACAAGGCTCTGAAACAGGGGCATCCATATCAAAAGAACAACGGGTATTCGATCAGGAAGGCTTCGATGCAGAGGGATTTGACCGGGATGGCTTTAATCGACAAGGGTTCAATGCAGAAGGTTTCAATAAAGATGGTTTTGATAAAACCGGTTTTGATCGGGAAGGCTTCGATCAGGATGGTTTTAACCGAGATGGGTTTAGTACAGAAGGTTTGGATAAAGCTGGTTTTGATAAAGAAGGTTTCAATAAGGCTGGCTTTGACAAAGAAGGCTTTAACCGTGAAGGATATAATTCAGAAGGCTATGATAAAGCAGGTTATGACCGGGAGGGTTATGATCGAGAAGGTTTGAATCAGGCGGACTTTGATCGGGACGGCTATAACTCACAGGGATTTGACCAGGACGGTTTTAACCGGGATGGATTTGACCGGGACGGATTCGATAAAGCCGGATTTAATGCTGAAGGCTTTGACAAGGAAGGGTTTAACAAAGCCGGATTTAACTCCGAGGGTTATAACCGGGAAGGCTTTGATCAGGCTGGTTTTGATAAAGAAGGCTTTGATCAGGCTGGTTTTGATAAAGAAGGTTTTGATAAGGCCGGGTTTAATGCTGAAGGTTTTGATAAGGCCGGCTTTAACAAAGAAGGCTATAACCGGGAAGGATTTAATCAGGCCGGCTTTGACAAAGAAGGATTCGACAAAGCAGGGTTTGACAAAGAGGGATTTAATAAAGCTGGATTCAATGCTGAGGGCTTTAATAAAGATGGTTTTGACAAGGCTGGTTTTGACAAAGCTGGTTTTGACAAAGATGGCTTTAATCGCGAAGGTTTCGATCAGGCCGGCTTTGACAAAGAAGGGTTTAACAAGGCTGGATTTAATCAAGAGGGATTTAACCGGGAAGGCTTTGACAAAGCAGGTTTTGATAAGGAAGGTTACAATAAAGCCGGATTTAACTCCGAAGGTTATAACCGGGAAGGGTTTGATCAGGCTGGATTTGATAAAGAGGGATTTGATAAGACCGGATTTGATAAGACTGGTTTTGACAAAGAAGGCTTTAACAAAGCTGGATTCGACAAAGAGGGCTATAACCGGGAAGGCTTCAATCAGGCGGGTTTTGATAAAGAAGGATTTAACCGGGAAGGCTTTGACAAAACCGGCTTTGATCGTGAAGGATTTGATAAAAATGGATTTGATGCCAAAGGTTTTGATCGGGAAGGGTTCAATAAAGCCGGGTTTGATAAAGAGGGATATGGACGAAACGGTTTTGACTCGGAAGGATTTGACCGGGAGGGATATGATGTCAATGGCTATAACGCCAAAGGCTACAACCGTAGCGGGTATAATGCGGAAGGCTATAATGCTGCCGGATATGACAAAGAAGGCTTTAATAAAGATGGCTGGGATAAAGAGGGTTATGGACGCGACGGCTTAAACAAGCAGGGTTTTGATCGTGAAGGCTACGACAAGAATGGTTATGATGCAGAAGGTTATAATCGTGACGGCTACAACCGGGAGGGCCAGTCAAAGGAAGGTTATGACGCAGACGGTTATGACAAAAAAGGCTTTAATGAGCATGGCTATGACCGTGACGGCTATGACCGGGAGGGATTCGATTTCGAAGGATATAACCGTGGCGGTCGTGATCCCTGGGGCTTTGACCGACAGGGATATGGTAAGGATGGCTATCATTGGAGCGGTTATAATGCAGATGGATACGACCGGTCCGGGTTGCATTGGTCGGAAAATCCCTATGGAGAGGGCAGTCCTTTTGATGTAGATACCCGTAATCCTTTTGATGGAGGAATTGTTGACCTGGGAGGGCAAAAAGAAGCCTGGAAACCTACCAAACCGCCATTGGGACAACCATTCCACCGGACGGTTGAAAAATACGGAGCCAAACCGTGGGATGATGAGATACCGGCGCCAAAACCAGAAAAACCAACGATTCCTTCAACCGAAGACTCTGGAGTTATTGGTCCGGAAGATCCCATGAATACTTTGAAAAATCATGGATTGGATAAAGATGCGCCGACGGCCCCGGAAGGGCAGAGCGGAACCAGCATATCTATACCGGAAGAAGATGTTCCTGAAGCAGGATATATTCCTGGGGATGATATGTCTGGTTCTGAAGCAATGGATAACATTCCTGGTGATAAGCCTGGAATTCCTGATTCAAATACATTTGATTATACTGATCCTGTAACCGGTGAAACTTCAACTTATGAATATGAACCCGGTTATAACGGTCCCCATCATGGCGACAGGCAAATACTGCAGGGATCAGGTGATGGGCAAACTTATGAAATTGAATTTGATGCCGTAAAAGGAAAATGGATTAATAGCGAGTCGGGAAATGAATTTGATCCAGAAAGATTTGAGTCATGGCAGAGAGATGTTGCTGAAGACAGACGCAGGGCAGCCATAGATCTGGAAAAAATGGCCAGAGGTGAAGATGCCAACAGCAAGGCCATAAAAAAGAACCTGGAGGATTGGCGCAAGCTGGAGCAAATGCAAAAGGCCGCCGACAAATACAATATTGGAGAACCTGGCGGGCCAGGTGATGTAGACAAGGCTATCCAAAATCTAAAAGATGATATGCTGGCCGGGAAACAATTGGATCAGGAAAAAATGGATAAGATCCGGCGGGTCATCGATAATCGCATACTGGGCAAAACAACTGCCGATACCGGGGAACGCTGGAACGAAGATTGGTTTAAGAACCTGGGCTGGGCGCTGGAAGCCAATGCGGCAACTGCCAAGGAAGTAATAACCGGGGAAAAAGCAGATGGAAGTACCTCATACCTGGGCATGGGAGCCCGGCTTATGATTACCGCAGCCACTGCAGGGTTAGCCGGTGGCGCCAGCCTTACTTATACAGTTATGGATGGAGCGTTAAATGTTGCCGAAGCCATGTACCGGATTCAGGATGAAATCGCCAAAGGAGGATCAGACTTCAAAGCCGTTTCCAAGGCGATAGGTCTGTTTGTTCTGGGTGAAGAAATGAGTTATCTGGCCGGTGCTGCCGGTGGAAGCATTATGGGAGAGATGATGGAAAGATTCCCGGCGTTTACGAATAAGGCCGCCGATCTGATTGAAACAGCTCTATTAAAAATCAGCGCCAAAAATCAAATGTGGAGTAAAGCATTAGGTATGGTCAGCAAAGAATCAGCCGAGGAGTCTCTTGATCAGATCAACAAACGGTTGGTGGATATAGGCAGTGATCAGGCGGTAAAAAATATTGTAGATAGTGGGAGACTGGATTATGGTCTATCACTGGCCAACTCATTTGATGATGTATCAAAAGGACCCGGAAAAGCATTCACCGGTGGTGGAGATGACATTCTTAGAGGAACTGGCAAGTCAGCTTCCGAGGGATGGTCTGATATTGCTGAAGGCGGAGGCAAAGCTGCCGTATCCAGCAGTGATGACATAGCCAAAGGCGGAGGCAAGGCTGCCGTATCCAGCAGTGATGACATAGCCAAAGGTGGAGGCAAGGCTGCCGTATCCAGCAGTGATGACATAGCCAAAGGCGGAGGCAAGGCTGCCACTTCCAGCAGCGACGATATAGCCAAAGGCGGAGGTAAGGCTGCCGTATCCAGCAGCGACGATATAGCCAAAGGCGGAGGCAAGGCTACCGTATCCAGCAGTGATGACATAGCCAAAGGCGGAGGTAAAGCTGCCACTTCCAGCAGCGATGATATGGTCAAGGGAAAAACTGCCGGCGACGGAATAAAAACTGCTGATGGTGCGGATGCCCCGCCAAAATCTGCTGCAGCAGGCGGAGATGGACCAGATGGGCCTGCTCGAACTGGTGATGGCGGAGATGGACCAGATGGGCCTGCTCGAACTGGTGATGGCGGAGGAGACGGACCGGGTGAACCGGGAGGGCCCCCATCCCGAGGTGGTGACGGCGGAGTACCGGATGGTAACGGAGAAAATCTTCCTCTTAACCGCGGGGGAAGAACGCCCGAAGAGGTATTATCTGATCCGGCTGCTGTTGGCCGGGCAGAACGGACCGTACAGGAAAATATCAAAGATTTTGATAACCTGCCCCCGGCCAGACGAGAGGAATTAATAAGGGAGCAAGCTATTTATGATGAATATAAGACTCAGGCTGAGGAACGAGTCTGGAACCTGACCGAAAAGGCTCAAAGGGGAGAACCGTTGACGGTTGAGGATATCATGGAAATGAAATCCGACCCCGCTTCCATGAGAACTCTGAAAAACCTCAGGGAAGTGGATGGTTTGGGTTCTCAGTTAACGCAGCAGGAAGCCGAGGGAATACAAAGAGAGTTCAATAATGTAATGGATGAATATGTACATCAACCCTCTTATCGGACGGTTGAGGACCATCTGCATAACCGATATCCAGGGGTTGACCCTGAGGGGATAAGAGTAAGAACCGTTCGTACACCAGGCACTGAGCCTGCTGATTTCAATATAAACACTGATAACGATGTTATTGCTGAAAGGTTGGTTCGCGGTCCCAATGGACCTGAATGGGTGGAGATTCCCAAGGCTGAATGGGAAGATACTTATTATAAAGCCCTTGCGGAAAATTCAGGTTTCAGCGTTGATGTAGCCAGCCGAAGGTTCCCGCAAACTGACTGGGCCAATATGGATGAAGCAGCACAAGTACGGCAATGGGCCAAGCATCATGAAGAAGCTGCCATGGATCAGTTTGATCTGTCCGCTGGACGGGATTTCAGTGACCAGCGCACCTGGCGTATACCGGACGGGGATTTGCCGGGCAGACCGATGATAGAGGCTACACCGGAAGAGATTGCACGCGGGGTGGACACAGTGATGATCGACGGCAAACCCATGCGTCCTTCCACCGGATATGAATTGGTCCAGAGACAACAGGGCAGTCTGCTGGACTCTGAACAACTGTCCTTGATGGAATCACATAAAGTCGATGAATACTGGAATGCAGGAAGCACACCGGCAGAGGTAATGAGGAATCAGACCGAGGCAATGGAGCAATTGCGTAAAACTGCCTGTGTAGCTGAGACAGTGGAGAGCAGTTACAGGGGTATGGGATACAGAGTAGAGCAAATGCCGGAAAATATGCAGGAAGCTATAAAAGTTATCAATAACAACAGCCTGTCGCCGGCTGCCCGCGCAGCTCGTTTGCAGGAACTCGGGTATGAAACCCCCGGGGACTTTTTAAACAAAGTAACCAGCCGCATCGGTGCAATTAGAACTGCTCAAAGATAAAAGGGTTTTGGAAATTTATAGCGAAATTAACAGTAAGGAGGCTTTAAAATGGAAATGAAGCAGGAAATGCTGGCGGGAACCGAAGTATTCAAGCTGGCACCAGGTGATATCGACCATTTGTTCAGACGTTCGGGACTAAACGGAAACAACCTTTCGCCGTTTCGTTACAATTCCGGGCAGGCTGCAACCAGCACCCCTTCTGAATGGTTTAAGGTACTTTCTGAAAGCCCCTGGCTTAACCAGGTTGCCAGGCGATTGTTGGAGCCGGATATTAAAATTATTTTTAATAATGGCGGGGGTGTTGCAGCTGATGATAAATATTATGTTTTTCTGTCTACTGACGACAGAGCTGTTTTAGCTCAGTTTATTAACTCTGAACAGGATATACTGTTATTGCTATTCCCTGACTGGGAATCATTTCTGGACTGGTGGAGCGGTGTATATACCTCCGAGGGTACAGGGGGTTACCAGACAGTATTCCCCAATATTTTGGAGACCGAAGTTTTAATCTGTGCTTTGCACTGCATAGATATTTATCATCGTGGTTATCTGGAAAGCATGTTGGAGTATCGTGCCGGATTGGATTTATCAATTACCCGGCAGGATTTTGTACAGCTCTTAAAACGTTCATTGGTCAGTGGAGACAAACGCTGGTTGTTGCCTACTATGTTCGAAATTACCCCCGGGCTTAAAAGTACCTCTATTTCATTGACTCCTGAGCATTTAAAACAGCTTGAGGAATTAGGCTTTATTACCAGCAATGAAGAAATTATAACCCTGGCAGAACGAACCCGGCTGATGGGCACTGAATTTATAACCAGCTGGATGGGAGCAATCAGTTTACTGGCTACAGCTATAATTAACGGGGAGGAACGTAACCTTTCCCGGGTGTTCCTGGCTCCAACCGCATTTACCAATCATCTGGTTTCCTTTGAAGTTGGAACCGAAGGAAAAAGTCGTTTCAGGCATCAGGCCAGTACTGCGCCGGAACTTACAAAAACTCTGGTTAAATGGATGGAGGCATTGCAGAGTGTCGCCGGGATTGTCCCGGCCCAGGCGGCAATTATTGCTGATAGCAATGAACAGGCTGGAGTTTGTGGGAAATGTGGCAGTGAGATTCGTCCCGGTAAAAAGTTTTGCACCAGTTGTGGCACTGCAATACAATAGCATCTAAAGAGGAGTATGGACTATGAGTGAAATGAGATTTTGTCCTGATTGCGGCGCGCAGATAATACCAAATGACCGTTTTTGCGGTGAATGTGGTTTTGATATTACCAGTTCCATGAAGCAGCCAGTTGTAAACCAGCCAACTGTTGACCCGGTAGCGGGGTCGGGTAATTCCACCCAAAACCAAACGGACTCATATCAGTCTCCAACTATACAAACGGCACCAACAGCTATACCTTATCAGGCGCAGGTAAATCCTGCTGCCGGAAATAAAAATGCGATTATTATTCTGGTGGCTATCCTGGCAGTAGTATTCCTGGGTGGAGCAGGACTTTACTGGTGGTTGGCCAAAGGTGAAGGTGATCCCCGTTCAGCTTCCAGCCCGGCTCCTAACCAGACTGGGGTACAGACGACTCCGGCTGCACAGCAACCTGCTGCAAAAATTGATCTCAGCCGGGCCTCCGCCTATTTACCGGAGCCGGGATTAAAAGTTAATTATTTTGCAAACTATCCGGATGGTACCTCCGGACCAATAGAACATTATACGGCCCGGGTAGTACCCAATGAATCCGTGCGGGTAAGTGATGTAGACATAGTAAATGAAAACGGGGAAGAATTTGGTTATGGTACCCATTATGTGGAAAGAGCAGATGGGACCTATATGATCTATGATTCAGTCCCTATGGAAATAGAACCTTTACTGAAAAATAATTTAATAAACGGACTTACCTGGAGTTATGACACTGAATACGGCAGTGTTGTCTGGACAGTCATGGATATGGGAGTTACACTTAATTTAGGTTTTACGAAATTGGATAACTGTTTATTAGTGGAAGAGGATAACCAGGCAGTTGGAATAAAAAAATATATCTACTTTGCCCCGGGGGTTGGACGGGTATTGGAAAGGTCTCCGGGTGGAGAAGACTTATTAACTACAACGGCATTATCAAGAATTGATCAGGCTCAGGCATCGCAGATGGTTATAAGATGGTCCCCTAATTATGAGACAATTAAAGATGATCGTACGCAGGGTTAGTAAAAAGGGAGATTATTTGTCTTGATTGGATGAAAATATTTAGATTAATCTTCAAGATGATGGAACAGGTTTAGACATACTTCTCTCAAATAATAAAAGGGGTGAGAATATTTGAACCTGTTTTTAAAATGCCCGGTATGTGAGGGCGAGATTGATATGAAAGAGCGCTACTGTGGCATGTGTGGTTTTGATAGTATTACCATAGTTGATCCCACTCCCCAAAATGATGATAGCCAGCAAAATGAAATTAATGTAAAAAAGACTACCAGGCATTTACTGGTAGTGGTACTGCTGGTTTTTATGCAGTTATCCGCAGGAGGAGTTTACTGGTGGTTAAACAATAAGACAACTATTGCTGGTATTAATGAAAATAAACCTGCTATTAAAACCGACAATTCATTTAATAACTATAACGATTTTGCAGATTTGACCAGAGCGGAAGCTTATCTTCCGAAACCAGGGGTATTAGCCAAGTTCTATCAAAGATATCCGAATGGTGAAGCAGGTGTTGTTGAACGTGTAAGCGCCAATATATTTACAAGTGACAATACCCTTTCCGAAGTAGACCTGATCCAGAATGAGGGCAAAAATTATGGTTATGTATACCATTTTATTAAGCGGCCTGATGGGGTCTATATCATTTTTGACCAAAGCCCGGAAAATATTATTCCGTCTTTAAAAAATAATTTGCGAACCGGTTTACAATGGGAATACCTTGATGGAACCAGAAAAACGGTTTGGACGGTTTTAGAAACAGGAAAATCCGTAGACCTGGGTTTTATAAATCTTAATAATTGCCTGTTGGTATTGGAAGAATGTAATGAAGTTGATTATAAGAAAATAATTTATTATGCACCGGGAATAGGACGGGTTATGGAAAAAACTGCAACTGAAGGTGATTGGCTGATGATAATGACTTCCATCAACAGTATTGATACTGTCCAGGCAGCTAAAACAATAAAAATATGGGCCGTTAATTATGAGCAGATTGAAATGTTGAACCTGTAGTTTACAAGGGGAGGAATTTGATGGCTAATTCTGGAAGAACAGAACTTTGGCGGCGTCTGGCAATATTTATTGGTATATTGGCAGGAGTTGGATTGTTCTTTTACATAGTGCCGGCTCTGATTAATATTACTGCCGTCAATTGGCAGCAGGAACAGGCAGATGAACTTAAATCGATCAGTGGCTATGTAACCAGTGAAGATAAACGGTTGAATCAGTTGCCCCTGAATGAATATATTGCAGAAAAAACCGGAGGAAAAGAAACTGCAGTTGATTCGGATAAATGGGCAGATTTTTTCCGCGAGGTTGAAAAGGCCAGCTATCAGGAATATAGCCAGTCAATTTATGGCAATCGGGTTAGTGAACTGGATAAGGATGAATTCTGGAAACCCCGGGGTTTGGTTCCGGTGTTTTTTAAACCTGCAGAGATACCTTATGCCGAATGGAGTCTTATTCCCGAAGATGGAGCCCGGGCTTATGTATTTCTGACCAGCGAAGCAACCACTTCCTATTTCCTGTTACGCTATGAAGATTACCTGGTTTCGGTAGGAGCCATGTCGCAGCCTTATCGTCAGCCGCCGGGATGGCTGTATCGTCCTTACCGGAATATTGGCATTGGGCTTATGATACTGGGATTACTGCTGTATATTGTACTGCCCCGTCGAAAAAAAACTGATGGGGAGATTTCCTATGCAGGCGGCAGGATAATTGCCGGAGATATAGTGGCCATGATGTTGTTAACGCTTTTTTATGGTCTGCCCTTTCTGATTAATGGCGGCACAGTTCAGGCCGTTACCGGTATGTGGCCTGTAACCCTGATTATGTGGTTGCTGGCCCTTTTGGCGGTTGTTCTGCTATACTATTCCGCCTGGTATGCTTCATATCGAATTGAACTTACACCAGAAGCAATTCACCTTATTACCTTTAAAGGGGAAAAAGCATGCCGATTTGATGAAATAACCGCGGTTGAATTAATCTCCCTCAGAAATCCGGGCTGGTTTCGCAAGTTATTTTTAGCTATGGCCATGTTGTCTATGTTGAGTGGTCGCGGTTCAACCCAGCCGGCAGGAAGCGCCTTACTGGCAGCTACCGCTTCATATGGAGGTCTGGAAATACGCACCCGCAATGGAAAACCTGTATATCTGTGGTTTACTGATCAACTGGGTGGAGTAATCCTGCCTAATTTTGACCGGGTACCGCAAGCCTTACAATCTGCCGGCATATCTATCAAAGAAGAGTCCCGCGAAATAGAAGGATTTTCCATGTTCATGTAAGCACACCAGAGGTTGATAGGAGGACGACACCCCCGTCCGAGACTGCTGAAAAAGTCGCCCTTTACATGTCATTTTGCGCGCTAGCGAAGCAACCTTAATAGCGACCTGGCACTCAGAGTAATTAATTTTAAATTAACCCAGCTCTTAATCGGCCTGAGTGCCGGGTAATTACACCCGACAGGGTGTATCGGTGGTACCCGTGAGGGTGAAGTCCCTTAGGGGGGAATCTCATTGGCTTAATACCAATATTACGGTCTTTAAAAGAGATCCTTCGTCGCCTGCAGCTCCTCAGGATGACATTTATGATACTTTTTCAGCGGTCTCACCTCGTCCCCCAGTCATTAATGTCCAATATGCTAAAAATTTGCCTGATTCACCCATATGGGTGAATGACAAAACTGCCCTGGACTTCGTAAACTATAAACAAAAGTTTGTTTGCCCTATTCTTGTATACTGGGGCTTCACGCTTATCAGGATTAAGGAAGTGATTTGGTGCAGTGTAGTAATTGTAACAAGGATATAGCTGATGGTAGCCGTTTTTGCGGCTTTTGTGGCGCCGAACAGAAAGCTACAAAAAAATGCGCTTCCTGTGGTCATGAGATTGAAGGACAACCGAATTTCTGCCCTTATTGCGGATCATCTATTACCGGACAACCTGCTCAGGCAGTTCAAGCCAGTCAATCAGTTCCGCCCATGCCTGCTCCAAACTACCAGCAGCCAGGTTATGCAGCAAGCGGGGAGATACCTAAGGAAGCAACGGTTGGTGTTGGCTGGCGCTTTGCCGCTACTATTATTGATGGCATTCTCCTGTTTATAATTGGTTATCTGATGGCTATTATTACCGGCCAAACTTCCGAGGGAGGTTTTAATTTACAGGGGGCTTCAGCATTTCTGTGGTTTTTGATTGGGATTGCCTACTATATTGTTATGGAAGCTATGCTGGGTGCTACAGTTGGTAAAATGGCCTGTGGATTAAAGGTTTTGAAAACTGATGGCAGCCCTATGGATTGGAACGCTTCAGTAGTAAGAAATATTTTGCGAATAGTGGATGCATTCCCTTTTGCTTATCTGCTTGGAATTATTCTGGTATGGACATCGCCTATGCGGCAGAGATTGGGTGACCGGGTGGCACATACCGTCGTCGTCAAGAAATCCCGCCTGTAGACGGGGAAGGAGTATATAATGGGATTATTTTCAAAATCCAAAAAAGATAAAGGGCCGGCCCAACCCAGAAACGAACTATTGCAACAACTGCTGGGATTGGATGAAAAAGGCCCATTTACTATCCAGCCGGGCAATGACACTGATATCGTGGTAACTAATGAAGTAGTAAATAAAAGCTGGGTTACCGGTAAAAAGAAAGTTTCCTATCAAGCCCGGATTTTACTGCAGGAAAACGACCATACCGCCTATTTTTGGGAGATGCTGCAGGAAAGCTCCAGTGGATTGCAGTTCAAGGTAGGATTTGAGAAAACCCGTATCAGCGGCAAAGAAGTATTTAGTTCCCGAAGCGAAAAGATTTATGCTCCGGGTGGTGAAAAAGTTCTGGATTACCAATTCGACTACGGCAGTTTGCGCGAGGCTTTTAAAGAAATAATTGAAGCGGCCGGGTGGAATTTTAAATTGGTTATCTTAAAAGGCAAAACCGAAAGAAAATAGCGGGATGGGTTATTAATGATGAAAAGAATTAGCGTTCTGGTTTTGGTATTGGTATTTGCTCTGGCAATAGCCGGTTGTGATGATGTAACCACCAGCAGTTCAGTTGGCGGAGCATCTTTGGTATTTGGCCTGGAAATAGACGAATCAACTCTGGAAATACCTGAAACCTCTACTACATTTGCCCCCGGGCAGGAAATATACTATGTATTCAATAATAATGCAGCCTTTGGCAGTAATCAGCTGACCATTCAGCTTGTGAATACCGATACCAAGGAAATTCTTTTGGAGCAAAGTTATGATGTTACAGCAGATAATACCATGTATGCCAATACGGTAGGCTTTAACAACCCGGGCAAATATCAGGTAAAAATGCTGATTGATGGTAAGACCCGGGCCCAGCAGGAGTTGATTATCCAGTAAGGGAAGGGAAAAGTGTGAAAATTTTAGCGTTTGTTTGCTCCCTGCTTATATTATTCAGCTTGTGGCTGTTTTTAAGAACCTGGAAACAAGCGCAGTTTGTGCGGCCCCGGTCCATCATACTTGGACAGGGGGTCGCTTTGTTGTCTTTGTTTATATATGTATGGTTAGTTGGAAGTTCTATGGGATGGGTGCTTTTATTAATCATATTGGGAGGTCTGGGTGGATTCTGGTTGGCTAAAAGCTTCCAAATGAGTTACAGCGAACAGGGAATCGTAATGACCTATTCCTTGCCTTATTTGATAAGCTGGGTGGGCTTTCTGTTTCTGACTCAGACTATTACGATAATAACCGGACGGGTACCTACGGCACTCCTTTTTATAACCGCCATCAATACCGGATGGAATCTGGGATTGAACGCTATGGTGTTAAATCGCTATCGAAGGATCAAAGCGTCATTGCAATGTTGATATAGCGAAAGAGATTAGAAATGGTTTTTATAAAAAAGAAATTCTATATATTATGGGGGGCATTGGTTTTTTCTTTTCTTATGCCTTTACTGGGCTTGCCCTTGCCGGCTTTGGCAGCTTATGATCAGTATATGCCTCAGCAACAGACCCTTCCCGGTGGATTTCAACTAATGGAAATGCAGGAATATGAACATGCGGTTTATGGAAACAATGCTCTGTCAGCTATATGGCAGTTAAAAGGTATAGGCTATCAGTATAGCCCGCAAAATGAACCCCAGGGTAAAAATGACCGCGAATGGGTAGCCTGGATGAATCAGCAGGATATGGAAGCCGCCGTATATATTCATATTGTGGTCGGTGAAAAGACAGATATCTTTGATAAGTACCTTAATCATTTCTCCAGCCAGGGTGGAATTATGGAAATCCCCTGGTTAACAATTTTTGACCCGGGAGAACCAACTTCACTGGGTATTGACGAAGATCAGGCGGTGCATTTATCCTTTCCCCCCGGATACATGTTCAGTAAAGGCGACATTGGGGTACTGGTTTTATCATCGCCGGCAGACCCCTGGCATTGGGAAAAACTTGGATTAAGTACAGCAGATGTGGATAAGGTTCTCTTTACCATAGCTCAGAGCATAGGCAAAAGCATTCCTGGCCCGGATCAGGGTATTGGGGGATTAACTGGCGGCGGAAGTGCGGCTGCAAAAACCGGCCAGCAGATTCCCAATGCAACGATTCTGCTGGCTACAGCCTTATCAAGTCTGGTTTTAACTGGCGGAGCATTGGCCAATGCGGCTATAAACCGTCCGGCAGTTGCTCGGGTTGCAGCGACGCCTGCAGGAATACCTTATATCGGCGAAGAACGCAATGGTCAGGTATGGTATAAACCTCCCTGGGATCAGGGTGGTCCGATGTGGATTAGCAAGTCTGACTATACGCAGATTCAGAACATGACTGCCCGGGGCAAAGTCTGGTCAGATCGCTGGGGATGGACTGAGCCATCCACTTTGGAGCAAAATGAGACTGCCCGGGATCGTAATTGGGCGAATTTTACCCGTCAGGACCAAACCTCCCGGCTGGTAACTGAGGCAATGGCCAAGTCCCGACAGGGTTATCTGCAGTCTATGCAGAATATTTCTAATAACCAGCGTCGCTATGAATTGGAAATAAAGCAAATCAGAAACTTGAAGGAAGCCGGCACAGCAGCTCAAAATGTTGCCTATTGGGAAAATGTATGCCGAAATACCGAAGCTGTTTCCAGGACTGCCGATATGGCTATAAACATTATGGGCAAAGTTATCCCCGGAGGAGGATATATTAGCGATGGTTATACGGTTCTGCGCGGAACAGCTGAAGGACTGGGCAATGCCATGGCTGAAGGCGGTAACTACAGTCGTAATATTATTAAAGGCACCGCCCAGGGGGTATATGACCTGGCGATGGATAAAGCCAAAGATAAAGCCATGGAAGGCATCAAGAGCAATGGCAAGTGGTCAAAGATTAAAACTGACAGCAATGGCTATACACCAGTATATTTGATAAAAAAATAGGAATGGGAAGAGGAGCGATTAAATGCTTTTAAGTAAAGACGGGCAGAGCTGGTTGGCTGAATATGTTGAATTACAGTACCTGATCAATTTACTGTCTATAGAAACTAATCCTCTGGGGGTTATACCTGGTCAGCAAAGCAATGCTGATTCCGCGATTAAGGATACCTGGAAGCAACTGGATACCGATCAGCAGCAGCACCTCCGCACTATGTTGACGGCTGTATCTCGCCCCAGGCAGACTATTCATCTGGCCTGGACAGTAGGGGAGGCTCATTATATGAGGGTCACTCTGGCCCGAATAGAGGAGCAGGAAGACCTGGTCTGGTTAGCCCGTCAACCGGATGGACAGTATCAGCTGCAACTTGTAACTGTTGAAGAATTAAATTTATTGCTGAATGATATAGTACAAATGGACTTTTTGGGGGAAGAAAACAGTAACCGGAATATGTCTGCGACTGCTGTTTTAGCTGTATTGGGAACTACGGAATTAATGCGGCAGCGCTATCATCAATCCATGCTCCTGCATCTGCCCATTGATAATGGACTGACTATCAAACAGCTGCGGACGGTGCTGGCAGATGCAACTAAGGAAGATATCCGCTGGCCCTTATGCTTCTGGGAAAAAAACCTGCCGGTTGAGTTTGCCTCCGTAACAGCTCAGATAGAGGATGCAATACCGGAACTTGACAGGACCGGGTGGCTAAAACCGGCTGCAGAGGATAAATATATACTTACCGATAATACTTTATATCTGGCCAAAGAAATGCTGAATGAAAAGGCCAAACTATCCCTGGTTGTTGCCACTACTGACGGTCAGGACATAATCGTTGAGGACAGCCTGTTATTGGTGCGTGGTCCTCAGGCACTGTGGCTGTATTATGTATTGGGAGAACAGGGTGGAATAGGCCAGGTGGGGAGGAGCGGCTGGAAGGCGCTCAGTGAGGCTTTATTAAGCCCTCCGGAAATTGAGCCTGTAAATACGGTATCGGTTGACGCTGATAACAATGCAGCAAGATTTTGTCCTCATTGTGGAAATAGTATTTTGCCGGGAACAAATTTCTGCGGGAGCTGCGGAGGTTCTTTAGGGTAACTTCACTTGCCCAATTTGTACATTTCACTTATCAATTGGCTGCGGGAATGAACATCCATTTTGTTAAACAATCTTTTAATAAATGTTTTGACCGTGTTTTCACTTACTCCCAGATCACGGGCTATTTGTTTATTGGTTTTGCCCCGGGTTATTAGCGAAGCAATCTGGGCCTCCCGACTGGTTAAACTATATTCTTTCAGGTTATTCTGCAGGCAGTGGTTATTTATTACTACCAGAAAACGAATGTTTTTAAGCAGGGATTCATCCCGAAGCAGAAAGATTTGATAGCGGCAGGTTCCACAGCTTAATTCCAATCTTCCCCGGTAAATTCTTGACCCTGCAGTGTTATCAGGGTTGTCATTTTCCTGATATAAACGGAAACATTTTTCTTTTATATGACGGAATACATTTTGACCGGAATTCAGTGATTGCGGTAGTAACTCCAGAGCGTTACCGGTTGCACCCTGAAGCTGCCCGTGCCTGTCAACAAGCAACAGAGCCATGCCTTGTATTGATTTGTCAAATATTTGATATGAGTCCCGCAGCATTAATAAAGCAGCAAAACGGGCATTCACATGTTCCTGCAGCAGTTTTATGAGCAGCATTTCATCGTTGCTGAAATCCTGCTGCTGCTTATTGCGGTGCAGAGATATTTCTCCACATATTTGTCCATCGTTAAAGATCTGCATACAGGCCATATGGTAAATGCCCTGAGGCAGTAAAAAATCAACTCTATGTTCATTATTCTCCCAATCCTTATAATTGATATAATCTGAACAACGGTCAGTAATCGGAACATCTTTCCGGGAAAATACAACTTGTTTGTAAAGATCAAAATCTTGATAATATTGATTATAATCATTAAAACTACTGGCCTCTATACCATGCAACAGCGGTTCAGAGAATTCAAGGGTATGAGAATCTACGATGAAAAAGGCAGCACTATGGCAGGGAATAAGTTTTTGCAGACCACACAAAACATTGATGCGCAATTCATTTATATCCGAACTGGCATATACGGTTTGCACTATGGAGTTATATTTATGTAACTGATAATCAGTCAGCATTTGCATTCCTCCGTTCTTATATAATACAATTTTTTTTGTCTAAAGTAAGTGTATTTTGTATATTTTTGAAAATAAAATTATATTTCGAGGTTTAATATGAAATTTATTGAAATTCATACCCTGGAGCGAATCCCTTCCGGGGAAAGAGTCTCTACCTGGATAGACCTGGCCTTTATCTGGGGAGCAGCCAGTATTTGTCTGCCTGCTTTTATTTTAGGGGGCGTTTTACTGGTTGACTATAGCTGGAACCAGGCATTAGCTATCAACTTCTGGGGTAATCTGCTGGTGGCATTATTAATTGCCGCCGGAGGAGCATACGGAATAAGTACAGGCCAACCAGCCGTTACCATGGGCAGATATGTCTTTGGACATGGTGTTGGACAATGGCTGCCTGCGGTTTGTATGTTACTGGCCACACTGGGTTGGTTTGCAGTAGTAACCGAATTTACCGGACAGGCATTAGATAGCATATTAGTCGCGTACAGCGGCAATTCTTATCCGTTACTTGCGATTTTTATTGCCGGCACAATTACTGCTACTACTGCCCTGGGTGGATATCAGCAGGTTAAGGGGTTAAGTTATCTAACCGGATTGCCGCTGTTATTAGTCTGTGTAATTACTTTTATTTATTTAAAGGGCAACCTGGCAGCACCCCAACCCATGCTTTTCTCCTTTACTTTTCCACCGGGGGCCGGAATTAATTTTATAGTGGGAGGTTCTATAGCCGGAGCCATAGTAGCTTCTGATTTTTCCCGTTATACACGCAGCCATACGCATAATCTGGCCGGCACTTTTATCGGAGTATTTTTCCCCTCAGTTTTTTTAGGAATGATGGGCATGCTAAGTTTCGTAATAACAGGAAACTGGAACCCGTTGCAGATTTTTAATCATCTGATCTGGTTTAGTCTGCCGATTATATTATTCAGTGCCTGGACTACCAATGATAACCTCCTTTATTCATCAGGGCTGGCCCTGTCAAATATTCTGCCCGGATTAACCCGCTGGCAGAATACGCTTGGCTGTGCAATTGCAGGTATTACCGTGGCCTTGCTGGGTATAACCGAACACCTTCAAAGCTGGCTGAATCTACTGGTGGTGGTAATAGCTCCCCTGTTGGGCGTATTTCTGGCCCATCAACTGGCGGTTAAAAAAGCCTGGCCTGGCAGGATAAACTATGGGGCCTGGCTGGCAACTTTAACCGGAGTTATATCAGCCAGTATCATCCCGGATAACTTCATTTCATCTATTTTAAGTATATTAATAGCCGGAATAGTTTATATCATATTAATTTGGATTAGTACAAGGTGACAGGGGATTGACAACAACCCCGTCCCCCTGTCAATATCAAAATTTAGTATTTTATGCCGAAATATTTCGAAACAATAAGAACCTTTATGGTAATATACTAACTAAAGGGAATTCGTGAACGGAAGTATAAGCAAGGAGGTTTAAAAGTGGAAAATGAAGAGATAACATCTAAACAGGATCTGGCCAAAGCATCGACTAAAACTTCGGTAATAATTGTAGCCATTGGAAATTTTATTTTGGGATTAATTTTTTGTGGTGTATACGGAATTGAAATTAATACCTGGTGGATATGGATTATAACTGCTCTGGTTGCATCTGCAGGCGGGATTGCAGCTGTTCTGGCTGTGGCTCCATCCAATAGGCGTAAGTTTTTCAACCCTATTAAATTTACCGGTGAATTTATGACTACTGTAGCCGGTGGTGACTTAAGGGCAACTATCAGTGATAAGGATTTTGGGCTCTTAAACAGCATCAAGGTATTCCTGGAACAGATGGTACAGCAATTAATCAATTTGGTAATGGGAATTATTAACGGATCGGAAGCAATCGAGGATTCCGCAGTTAAATTGGAACAGGAATCCATTAACAATACTAAAATTGCTGAAGAAGTAGCTATGGCTATTAATAGTGTGGCTCAGGCCAGCAATAATCAGGCTATAGTTATGCAGGAACTGGTAAGGGAAACCCAACAGGCAGAGAGTCTGGTTAATAAAGTATTACAAATATCGGAGGCGGCCAACAGCAGTATTGAGTTATTAAAGAATATTAACAACGAAGGTGTTGTCTCCATTCAAAATCACCTGACCCGAACAAATGAAAAAAAGGACTTGCTGGAAGAGGTTGCCCAATTGGTAATGGACTTGTCCCGGAATGCTACCGAAATAAGGACTATAGTAGAAGTAGTCAGCAGTATTAATGAGCAAACCAATCTTTTGGCTCTCAACGCCTCCATAGAAGCTGCGCGCAGCGGAGAACACGGACAGGGATTTCAGGTAGTAAGCCAGGAAGTTCGTAAAATGGCAGAGCAATCTGCTCAGGCAGTTAAGGAAATATCTCAATTAATCATTGGTATTGGCGACAGCATTGTTGAAGTAGTAAATCAAACTGGAATCAGTAAAGAAGTATTTTTAAATCAGGTTCAGGCCATAAATGATATTGAGGTTGTCATGGGAGACGCAGGTGAGGAACTGGAGATTATATACGCGCAGATAAACGATTCCATAAATAACATCAAATCAATTAATGAATCGATAAGACACATTAATGAAACCATTCACAACATTGCCTCCGCTATCGAAGAAACTTCTGCCGGGTCTGAGGAAATAACCGCAGTTACCGGGCAACAGGTAATTGCAATTAATAACCTGGGAGAAATAGCTTCCCATCTTAATACTTTGGCTCAAAACCTGCGACAAAAGGTAGCGCATATAAAAATACCCCGGCAAACGGCTGCGGTGGACTCTCAGGAACTAAAAACTTTTGACCCCGTGGAGATAAAAAAAACAGCTAATAATTACAGTATCAGAACATTAGTGTTAGGTTTATTAATGGGAGGCCTGATTTTTGGCCCTATCATGGCGCTGGCTGCCCGGGCCATAGACCCGCGGGGATTAATACTGGGAGTTATATTCGGCGGCGTTGCCGGATTGTTAAGTGGAGGCATTTCCATCTCCACCAGCCGAAACAATATTATAATCCCTACTACTCATATTATTTACGGAGCAGAATTAGTATCCAAAGGCGATTTGACTTATCAAATTGACCCTCAGGTTAAAATTGGCAAGCTAAACGAAATTCGTGACGGGTTTAATGAAATGGTTGCATCGCTGCGGGCAACAGTTAACGAAACTATGCAATCTACGTAGGAAATGGAGGAATCTACGCGGTGCGCTTTGGTAATTGCCGAAGAAACCCGGGAAACTGGCGGCAATATCAGCAAAACCGTAGGTGAAATTGCCCTGGCTGCCAATCGCCAGGCCGTGGAAATCAATGACTCACTTAACAGTGTAACTGCTTTGGTCAGCTTTATTCAGGAAATAGACCGGAACTCCAAACAAGTAGCCGAATTAGGAGCTAAAATGGAGACTAATGTGGGGGAAGGATTCAGGGCTGCCAACCAGCAGCGGACCAGGGCGGAAGAACATGTAATGCTTTTAGCCACTATGCAGCAAACTATTAACAACCTGGAAAAAGAATCAGCCGTAATAGGAAATGTAGTAAAAGCTATTACTGATATTGCGGAGCAGACTAATTTATTAGCGTTAAACGCTGCCATTGAAGCTGCCCGGGCCGGCGAAGAAGGCCGGGGGTTTGCGGTGGTAGCTGAGGAGGTCCGCAAACTGGCGGAAGGTACATCGGAGGCCGCGCTTCGGACTTACGACTTAATCAATAATATTCAGAACGGAACACGCGAGGTAGTTGTACGGATGGAACCCCTCCGTGAAACTATCGAACAACAAATCCGGATAGTTTATGATAGTGAACAAATACTGCAAAAAATGAATGCTGATGTTAGTTCTATCAGTGAAGAAACCCGCGAAATTGCCGGAGTTTCCAGAACCATTAATAAATCCATGGAGGGAATTTATAAGAGTCTGGAGAATATTGCCGGCAGCAGCATGGAAACCGCAGCTGCCAGTCAGCAGGTACTGGCTTCCATAGACGAGCAGGAATCTTCAATCATTCGGGTTAATATGGACATTGAGGAATTCAGCCGTCAGTCAGAAAAACTCAGTGAACAGGTGCAACGATTTAAACTGCAATAAAGTTAAAATAAAGATAGTTATAAAACATAAGTAAATGAAAACGACATCATCAATTATTGATGATGTCGTTTTCCTGTGGGGGGGGGACCGGAGACAATGTGTGAAAAACATTTCAAATCGAAAAAGAAACCAGACTCTTAATGTTATTGTAATCACAATCACAAGCCTGTGTCAATAGTTGCCAGGCAACTAAAATAAATTAAGCAGCAGCATATCCCATAACTGATTATTCCGGGGATCTGACCATTATAAAAAGAATCGAAATAAATCCCTGGCAATATCAGGTTTAGGTTTTATCCGGTGAGGTAATAATTATTGCAAGAGGCCAGGGAAGCAGTATAGCAGGTAAAAAGGCCTCAAAAGGCGTGGGGGGGGGTTAATTTTGAAACGAAAAGGCATCATAATTATTGCGGTAATGTTATTATTAACCGGTTATTT
>DAIMDR010000014.1:0-22365 GCA_036725705.1 Syntrophomonadaceae bacterium
TGGAAAGCTCAGATTAATGAAAATAGCAAATGCCCTGCCTATTATAATGTTTTCCCGGAATTAAACCATAATGAAATAGTTGGCTTTGAAATACCGGAGGAGATTCTGAACAAGCTGGTAATTGTTTTGCTGCGCGATGGTAACGACCATCCGCAGGTAAAAAAACGCATGGACATTACCTGTTCAATTATTAAGGAAAAGGTAAAAGATATTATTGAAGTTCACAGTCAGGGGGAATCTCTGCTGGCCCGTTTCTACAGCCTTACTTACCCCGGAGACTACGCCAGTACCTATCTGGCCATGGAATATGGCATTAACCCCACCCCGGTAAAAGTAATTGACTACCTGAAAAAACAACTGGCGTTATAGTGTAATTGAAGGATTTCCGAGATCACTGAAAAAGTATCATAAATGTCATCCTGAGGAGCTGCAGGCGACGAAGGCTCTCTTTTGGAATATTGGGCCGTTATAGAGTCGGTATTGTAAAAAGTGCCCTCATCGTGTCAATCTAAGCGACAGCAAAGCAAACCGATAATCGGGAGGATTTTATACTGATTGGGCAAGCTATGAGTAATATTGTCCAGTCAGGAGGAATGGAATAAATGCTGTTTTACGGGGATTATCATACCCATTCGCGGAATAGCGATGGCCGTCAGAGTGCAAGGGAGATAGTGGAGGCGGCCAGAGCCCGCGGGTTGTCGGAGATTGCAATTACTGATCATGGCCCGTTGGCGGCAGTTATCGGGGTCAAATCTGCTGAGCAGTATTTGCACATGCGGGAGGAGATTGAGGGGTTAAAAGTTTTATATCCGGATATAAATATATTTCTGGGAGCCGAGGCCAACATTCGTGATTTGCACGGCACTCTGGATATACCGGATAATATATTGCAGCAGCTGGATGTAGTGATTGCCGGTTTGCATCCTTATACCCTGCCAACTTCCTTTCAGGATGGGCGGGATATTTTTTTGCAGAATTCTCTGCGCCATTTGGGCAGCAAGCAGCGTCAGATGGCGATAGATGCCAATACCAGGGCCATAGTGCAGGCAATTGCCCGTCATCCGGAACTGGATATAATTTCTCACCCCGGCTTGTTTTTTGAAGTTAATATTGAGGAAGTAGCCGGTGCCTGTATTAAACATCAGGTTTTATTTGAGATAAATTGTGGACATGAACACCCGAAAATTTCTGATATAATGAAGGCACAGAGATTGGGAGTGACTTTCATTATTAACAGTGACTCTCATTTCCAATCCACTGTAGGTGATTTACAGTATGGCAGCAGTATAGTACAAAAATTGGACATAGACGAAAGGCTGGTCGTAAACCGAAAAGGCGGAGGGGGATGGTCTCATTGGGCAAAGAAATCCAGTCTGTGCATATTCTAATAATTACCGGACTGTCTGGTGCCGGTAAAACCCAGGTGATAAATCATCTGGAGGATATGGGCTATTATTGTGTTGATAATCTTCCCCCGGTACTGCTGAGCAAGTTTGTGGAGCTTACTTTACAGGTGGAAGGCAAATTGGATAAAGTAGCTCTGGTTATTGATGTACGCGGTGGCGAGTTTTTCCTGGATTTTGCCGCAGCATTGAATGGGATGCGGGATGCCGGGGTTCCGCTGGAAATAATGTTTCTGGAAGCCTCGGATGAAGTACTGGTCAGACGATTTAAGGAGTCGCGCCGTCGACATCCTCTCAGTGAAAATCAAAGCCTGATGGAAGCAATTAAATTGGAGCGGGAGATGCTGGAAGAGTTGCGCGGCCGGGCCAATGTTATTATTGATACTTCCAATCTGGATTTGCGAACTTTGAAGGAAAAACTGCAGCAATTATACAGTCAGCGTGAAACTGCCGGCATGGATATCAGTGTGGTTTCCTTTGGTTACAAGGCCGGGATGCCCATGGATGCGGATATTGTTGTTGATGTAAGATTTTTGACCAATCCGTTCTATGATCCGGTTATGCGGTCTATGACCGGAGAGGACTCGGATGTTATAAAGTATGTACTGGATTCGCCGATTACGAAATCATTTAACCGCCGTTTTACCGGGTTGTTAAAATTTCTGATTCCACATTATATAAAAGAAGGCAAGACAAATCTTACTATAGCTATCGGTTGTACCGGCGGTCAGCATCGCTCAGTGGTTTTGACTGATTATACCGGCCAACAGCTGAAGAAGATGGGATATAAAGTAGTTGTAAGACATAGAGATGTTTCAAAGTATAAAATGGAGGATTAAATGGAAAAAGCATCTGAACCCAGGATAGTAGTAATTGGTGGGGGAACCGGTTTATCAGTGCTGCTGAAGGGATTAAAGGAGTATACTTCGCAGTTGACAGCCGTGGTTACGGTTAGTGACGATGGAGGCAGCTCGGGCAGGCTCCGGGCCCAATTAGGTGTTCTTCCTCCCGGAGATATTCGCTCCTGTCTGGTGGCTCTGGCGGAGACTGAAAATCTGATGGATAGAGTCTTTCAACATCGCTTTCTGGAAGGAGACGGTCTTAAAGGACACAGCCTGGGGAATTTATTGCTGGTGGCCATGACAGAGATTACCGGAGATTTTGAATCAGCCATTGAAGAAGTCAGCAAGGTTTTAAAAGTCAGGGGCAAAGTGGTACCGGCTACGCTGGAACAGGTAGTTCTGGCTGCGTCAATGCTCGATGGCAAGACCATTTATGGTGAGACGGCTATCAGAGAATATCCGGCTGCCATAGAACGGCTGTATCTGATGCCGGATAATTGTCAGCCGGTTCCAGCTTCATTGCATGCTATAGCTGAAGCTGACGCCATTGTGGTTGGGCCGGGCAGTTTATACAGCAGCATCATTCCCAATTTGCTGGTAAATGGATTAACAGATGCCATCAAGGCTTCGGCGGCAGCTACTTTTTATATCAGCAACATAATGACTGAGCAGGGGGAAACTGACGGGTTTACAGCAGCGGATCATTTAAGGGTGATTGCTGACCACATAGGAGCAGACCTTTTTGATTACATGGTAGTTAATTCCGGGAAAATTGATATGCCGCGCCTGGAGCGTTATCTGGCCGAAAAAGCTAAACCGGTATCCCCGGTTTATGAATCAACTCTTGACGGCAAGGTTAAAATCATTGCCGCTGACCTGGTATCCGATGATGAAGTGGCCTGGCATCATCCTGATAAATTGGCCCGGGTAATAATAGATACTATAAATAAACCGGATTAGGTACAGGGGAAGGTATTATGAGTTTTTCTACTGATGTACGCGCTGAGCTGGCGCGTATCACGCCTGCCAAACCATGTTGTCGCCGGGCTGAATTGGCGGCCTTATTACTATTAAATGGCTCATTAATCAGAGCAGAAGAAACTATTTTGCAAGTTGAGCTGGATAACGCAGCTACAGCGCGCAAAGTATTTTTATTAATAAAAGAAGAGTTGGGTTTACAGCCGGCAGTTAGTATGCAGCAGCGTAAGCGCTTTCGTAAAACCAGAGTATATCTGGTAAAATCCGTAATTATGCCCGGACAGGAAAATATATTATCAAATTTGGAACTAACTGAGGAAAATGGTTTGATAAAGCGTCAGGCTCGCTGGAGATTGCTGACCAGAACCTGCTGCAAACGAGCTTTTCTAAGGGGGGTATTTCTGAGCCGCGGGTCTATAAATCGTCCGGAAGGGGAATACCATTTGGAACTCATCCTTCCTGAACCGGATATGGCGTTAGAAATGATGAAAATAATGAGCAAGCTGGATTTGGAAGCCAGACAGGTAGAGCGTAAAAATACTCAGGTTCTTTATCTGAAAGAAAGTGATAAAATTGCTGATTTTTTACTTACTATCGGAGCTAATATTGCCTTACTGGATTTCGAAAATGCCCGCATTATTAAATCCATGCGCAACAGCGTTAATCGCCAGGTGAATTGTGAAACTGCTAACCTGGCTAAAACTGTGGATGCTTCGGTCCGGCAAATTGAATTGATCGAAAGAATTATAGCCCTGCGGGGATGGGAATATTTACCCTCCCATTTGCGCGATCTGGCCCAGCTTCGTGTCGAGTATCCGGATGCACCCCTGAAAGAATTGGGTGAAATGCTAAACCCCCCATTGAGCAAGTCGGGAGCAGCACATCGTATGCGTCGGCTGGAAGAGCTGGCCGATGCCTTGCTGGAAGAAAATTAACGCAGGAAATTAACCGGGCATGTCGAATAAGGTATGAGCCGGGGTATGAAATAATGAAGCTGTGAGGATAGGCATGAAACTAACCCATGATGTTTTTCTTGAACAACAGCAGAAGTTAATAATGACTCCTGAACTGCGCCAGGCAATTGCTGTTCTGCAAATGTCTACTTTGGAGCTGGGCGAATATATACAAAAGGAAATGGTAGAAAACCCTTTTCTGGAAGAAAAGGAGGAAGAAACTGGCGAGGTTCAATCCGAAAAGGAAACTGGTGAAAACAAATTGGAACAGTGGATGGAATATCTGGATGACCGGGGAAATGGGCCTGTTAGGGTTGATAAAGAAGAAGAAATAACCTTTGAAAATTTTGTTACCCGTCGCCCCAGTCTTTATGAGCATTTGGAATTTCAGTTAAGAATGACGGCAACCGATCCCGAACAGTTTCATATTGGCGAGTATTTGCTGGGCTGTATTGATGAATATGGTTATCTGGTTATAGATATAAATGAGGTTGCTGCTAATTTGCAGGTTTCGCCGACGGCTATTGAGCAAACCATAGAAATGATTCAATCTTTTCATCCTCACGGAGTAGGCGCACGGGATTTGGCCGAGTGCCTGTTGATTCAGTTGCACAACTACGGTAAAGATGAACAGTTAATTGAAAAGATTATCCACGGGCATCTGGAGGATATTGCCCGGGGAAGAATGAATAAAATAGCCTCATCTCTGGGTATTCCCGTACAACAGGCGCAGGATTTATGTGACCTGATTCGCACTCTGGACCCCAAGCCCGGGCTGCAGTATGGCAATGATCAGGAGATAAAGTACATTATTCCGGATATAGTGGTAGAAAAAATTGATGGTGAATATGTAGTAATAATCAATGACATGCAATTCCCGCATTTAATTATCAATCAGACCTATAAGAAATTTTTGCGTCAGCCGAACGCTTTTGACGAGAATGCCCGTAAGTATCTGGAGGAAAAGATGGGTTCAGCAATATGGCTGATTCGTAGCATCGAACAACGGCGCATGACTTTATACAAAGTTGCTAATGCCATAGTGGAGTTTCAAAAGGAGTTTCTGGATAACGGAGTCGCTTGTCTAAAACCGCTGACGCTGCGTGAGATAGCAGAAATAGTTGATGTGCATGAGTCAACCGTAAGTCGGGCTACCAATAATAAATATATGCAGACTCCCCAGGGCTTGTTTGAATTAAAGTTCTTTTTCAGCACCGGCATACATGCTTATGGGGGGGAAGAGAAAGTATCGGCCCGCAGTATCAAACATATACTGGAAGAAATAGTGGCCTCAGAAGACCCCATGCAACCTTTAAGTGATGAGGCGATTGCTAAAATAATACAGTCCAAAGGAATCCGCATATCCCGCCGCACCGTAGCCAAATACCGCCAGGAATTAGGCATCGCCGCCACCATGTCCCGCCGCCGCTATTAAGCTAACTAAGCAGGGGGTTGACAGGGGGACGGGGTTGTTGTCAACCGGAGGTTGACAACAACCCCGTCCCCCTGTCAACCCCGAAAATATTTATTTAAATACATAAACGATTAGATAAAAGTGGTATAATAAATGTATACAATTTTAAAATTTTCGTGTTTGGGCTCTGTGGCGGGACAAAAATGTCCATGCGGGCAGGAAGTGTCCAAGGGGGAGAAAGCCTGATTTTATGAACCATGTGTTTAGTATTATGGAGAGATTTGCGCCGGAAGCACTTGAAATTATGGTGATTCGTTACCAGATTCTGCGTCAGGTTTTGCATCATCAACCGGTGGGCAGAAGACAACTGGTCAATACTCTGGGGTATACAGAACGGACTATTCGCTCAGAAGTTGATTATCTGAAGATGCGCGGGGCTATTCATACCACCTCGGCAGGAATTTGCCTTACTCCTTACGGAGAGGAAATGCTCAGTGAAATTGATGAGTTCATCCCCTTTTTATACAATACCCAAACATTAGCTGAAAGGATTAAGCATAAGTTTAATTTAACGGAAGTTATAGTTGTTCCGGGTGATTCCAGCCTGGATAATACGGTGAAAAAAGATATGGGAATAGCAGCCGCCCGGTATGTAAATAAGTTATTGTTTGCCGGCTGTACATTAGCCGTGACAGGCGGCACAACGCTGGCGGAGATGGCAGCCGCCATGTGTCAGGGAAATAATACCGCTGATATACTGGTGGTGCCGGCCCGGGGCGGGTTAGGTGAAGAAATGGAACAGCAGGCCGGAGCAATTGCTGCCCGGATTGCCAAAGCCATTGGAGCCCAATACCGCTTGCTGCATATTCCCGATAATCTGGAAGAGGGTACAGCTGAAATTTTAAAAAATGATGTCCATATTCAACGGGTGCTCAGTTCAATAAAATCATGCGATATTTTAGTTCATGGTATTGGCCCGGCCATGGAAATGGCTAACCGGCGTGGTCTGTTTGCACCGGAATTATTTTTGCTGGAACAGCAGCAGGCAGTCGGTGAAGCATTAAGATATTATTTTGATAAACAGGGCAATATAGTATATGAAGTTCCTGGCATTGGTCTGGAGCTGGATGACTTGAAAAATACCGGTGAAGTCATTGCCGTGGCCGGCGGCAGTAATAAAGGTGAAGCAATTCAGGCGGTTTTAAACGGTAAACGCAATACCATGCTCGTTACCGATGAAGGTGCGGCAAAAAATATTTGCAGTTAGTCAAGCAGAGAAAGGATGATTGGATGGCAACGAAAATAGCGATTAATGGATTCGGACGCATTGGGCGATTGGTGACCAGAATTGCTATGAAGCGCGACGATGTTGAAGTTGTAGCTATTAATGATTTAGGTAACCTGGAATCCAGTGCCCTGTTATTTCAGTATGATTCTTTGCATGGTCAATTTCACGGTCAGGTTGAGGTACAGGGAGACTATCTGGTAATTGATGGACATAAAATTAAGTATCTGTCGGAAAAGGATCCGGATAAGTTACCCTGGGCAGAGTTAGGTGTAGAGATAGTTGTAGAAGGAACCGGCAGATTTCGTTCCCGGGAAAAAGCCGGCAAACATTTGCAGGCGGGAGCCAAAAAGGTGGTTATTACCGCACCGGGCAAGGATATTGATTTAACCATGGTAATGGGCGTAAATCATGATAAGTATCGTCCGGAGTATAATCTGATTTCCAATGCTTCCTGTACTACCAATTGCCTGGCGCCGGTAGCCATGATTCTGATGCAGGAGTTTGGCATAGTAAAAGGCTTTATGAATACGGTACATTCCTATACCAATGACCAGCGGGTGCTGGATCTGGAGCATGATGACCTGCGTCGGGCCCGGGCGGCAGCGCTGTCCATAATTCCTACCACTACCGGGGCTGCCAGTGCACTGGGGTTGGTTATTCCGGAATTGGAGGGAAAATTGGACGGATTGGCAGTCAGGGTACCTACCCCGACAGTTTCCTTATTGGATTTGACGGTGGAACTGGAGAAACCTGCAGCCGTAAAAACAATAAATGAGGCTTTTAAACAGGCCAGTCAGGGTAAGTTAAAAGGAATCCTGGATTATACTGAAATGCCTCTGGTATCAACTGATTATCGGGGGTCTGAGTTCTCGGCGGTATTGGATGGATTGCTGACCATGACCATGGGGGACCGTATGACCAAGGTAATTGCCTGGTATGATAACGAGTGGGGTTACTCATTACGCGTAGTGGATATGGTAGCTTTTATAGCTTCCCAGGGGTTATAGAGTATTTTTAAAATTGCGGAGGTGTACCCGGTGCAAAGTTTAAAAGATGCGGATCTGAATGGAAAGACAGTGCTTATGCGAGTCGATTTTAATGTCCCTATGGATAAAGACGGCAATATTATTGATGATACTAAAATCAGGGCAGCGCTTCCCAGTATCGAATATGTAATTAATCGGGGCGCTAAATTGATAGTCATGAGTCATCTGGGCAGGCCCAAAGGAAAGCCGGAAGAAAAGTACAGTATGAAAAGAGTAGCCGAGTATTTGGCCGGTCTGGTAAATACCCGGGTAAAGATGGCCAATGAATCTATTGGTCAACAAGTGCAACAGGAGGTAAAGGAGCTTAAACCGGGAGAAATCCTGGTATTGGAAAATGTACGTTTCCATGCCGAAGAAGAAAAGAATGATAAGGAGCATGCCCGTCAACTGGCAGCGCTGGCTGATATATTTGTTAACGATGCTTTTGGCAGTGCTCACCGGGCGCATGCTTCAACTGCCGGGGTTGCTGAATATCTACCGGCTTATGCCGGGTTTCTGCTGGAATCTGAGGTGGGCATGCTGCGTAAAGTGTTGGATTACCCGGAAAGTCCCCGAATGGCTATTTTGGGTGGTGCCAAGGTGGCAGATAAATTAGGCTTGATTGAGAATCTTTGCGGGAAGATGGATTTAATTCTGATTGGCGGGGGAATGGCCAATACTTTTCTTAAAGCCCAGGGGAAAAATATTGGCCTATCGAAATATGAGCCTGATTTAGTGGAGCAGGCGTGTAAGCTGCTGGAACAGGCCCCGGCCAGGAGGGTGAAAATACTGCTGCCGGTGGATGCAGTGGTAGCAACTGAGATATCTCCGGAAGCAGTGGGACAGATAGTGCCTGTTGATAAAGTGCCGGATGATTGCATGATACTGGACATTGGCCCGGAAACAATTGCTTTGTTTGCTGAGGCGATTGCTGAAGCCAGAACTATTGTCTGGAATGGCCCGCTGGGGGTTTATGAGTATAATCAGTTTGCACAGGGTACCAGAGAAGTAGCCCGGGCAGTGGCAGATTCCGGTGCAGTCAGTGTTATTGGCGGAGGTGACTCAGCGGCTGCAGTTCACAATATGGGATTGGAATCTAAAATTACGCATATTTCCACGGGTGGCGGTGCTACACTGGAATTTTTGGAGGGTCAGGTTTTACCGGGAGTAGCAGTAGTGGAGACGGCCAATATGCCCACTGGAATAATTTAAGAGGAGATAATCAGGTGAGAAAACCAATGGCAGTCGCCAACTGGAAAATGAATAAAAATAACGAAGAAACCAGGCAGTTTCTACGGGAATATATGGCGCAAGCTTCCGGTTTAAGCGGGACCGAGGTAGTAATTTGCCCCCCGTTTACGCTTTTACCAACGCTGCAGCAGGAATTATGCTCTCTGAATGCTCCGGCCTGGGGAGGTCAGAATTGTTTCTGGGAGGATAAAGGGGCTTATACCGGTGAAATTTCAGCACCGATGTTAAAAGAGCTGGGATGCAGCTATGTTATAATCGGCCATTCAGAGCGGCGTATGATTATGGGTGAAACGGATGAGCAGATTAATAAAAAGTTAAAGGCGGTATTATCATGCGGGTTAATGCCCATATTATGTGTGGGGGAAACCTTGCAGCAAAGAGAGAATAATGCTGCTTTATCGGTAGTTAAAAATCAACTGGACAAGAGTCTTCAAGACCTGGCGCTGCAACCTGGGCAAATGGTAATTGCTTATGAACCAGTATGGGCTATTGGCACCGGAGTCAATGCTTCCAGTGATGATGCCCGGGAAATGATTGCCTATATTCGTTCCCGTCTGCGGGAGTTATTTAATGATGATCTGGCCGCTTCCACCCGAATTCTTTACGGCGGAAGTGTCAGGGATGACAATACTGCAGAGTTAATGGCAAAGCCGGATATTGATGGAGCGCTGATTGGAGGAGCCAGTTTGGAAGCAGATTCTTTTGTAAGAATAGCGAGGATTATTGCCAATGGCTAAAAAACCAGTAGTTTTAATGATTTTGGATGGCTGGGGACTTAGGGAGGCAGCAGCAGATAATGCTATAAGTCAGGCCAATCCAGTTCATTTTAATCAGTTATCAAATAAATATCCTTCTACCTGCCTGAGTTCTTCCGGTCGGGATGTGGGTCTGCCGCGTGGGCAAATGGGGAATTCCGAAGTTGGTCATTTAAATATGGGAGCTGGCAGAATAGTATATCAGGAGATTACCCGTATAAGTAATGCTATTGAGGATAAAAGTTTCTTTGCCAATCAGGTATTTCTTAAAGCTCTGGAGCAGGCGCGTATAAATAATGGTGCTGTTCATTTAATGGGATTATTATCTGATGGTGGGGTACATAGCCATATGCAGCACCTGTTTGCTTTGCTGCAGTTATGCAGGCAGGAGAATATAAATAAAGTGTATATACATGGCTATCTGGATGGTCGGGATGTAAATCCCCGCAGTGCCCTGGTGTATATTAATCAGTTGCAAGAGGTTATGAATAATCTGGGTATCGGGGAAATTGCAACTTTGTCGGGACGCTATTACGGTATGGACCGTGATAAGCACTGGGATAGAGTGGGGGCTACCTATCGGGCTATGGTACTGGGAGAAGGCAATAAGGCTCCCAACGCACATGCAGCCATTGAAAGCAGTTATGAGCTAAAAATTACCGATGAGTTTGTGGAACCGGTAGTTATGGTTGACTTGGAAGGTAATCCGGCAGGTCAGGTAAAAGATGGCGATAGTCTTATCTTTTTTAATTTCCGGGCGGATCGGGCCAGACAGATTACGCGGGCTTTTGTCGATGAAGATTTCAGCGGTTTTGAGCGTCAGCTACATCCCCGGGTTGCTTATGTATGCATGACTCAGTATGATGCCGCCATAAAGGCCCCGGTGGCTTTTGAACCTCAAAATTTGAATAATACCCTGGGCGAGTATCTTGCCAGTCTGGGAATAAAACAACTGCGGATTGCGGAAACCGAGAAGTATGCTCATGTCACTTTTTTCTTTAATGGCGGTGTTGAAGCTGCCAACCCCGGTGAGGATCGCATTCTGATTCCATCTCCGCAGGTTGCTACCTATAATCTGAAACCGGCCATGAGCGCCCGGGAAGTTACCGAGCGGGTTTTGTCGGAAATAGAACGGGATTTTTATGATGTAATCATAATTAATTTTGCTAATCCTGATATGGTGGGACATACCGGAGTAATGGATGCTGCTGTCACAGCAGTACAGGCAGTGGATGATTGTCTGGATATGATTGTTAAATTGGTATTGCAAAAAGAAGGTACCTGCCTGATAACTGCTGACCATGGCAATTGTGAAATGATGGTCTGTCCGGTAACCGGCTCACCCTATACGGCTCATACTACCGATCTGGTACCCTTTATTCTGGTATCAGACCAGTATGTGGGATATAAGCTGCGTTCCCGGGGGGAATTACGCGATATTGCCCCCACGCTGCTTAAGGTTATGGATTTGCCGATACCTGAAGAAATGACCGGCCAACCATTATTTGAAGTTTAGAAAGGGAGATGGCTTAAAAAATGAGTACAATAGTGGATGTATATGCCCGTGAGGTATTGGATTCAAGGGGAAACCCTACTGTAGAGGTTGAAGTTATATTAGAAGATGGTACCATGGGCAGGGCAATGGTTCCTTCCGGTGCATCAACCGGAGCTCACGAGGCTGTTGAGTTAAGAGATGGAGATAAGAAACGCTACAATGGCAAAGGTGTTTTAAATGCCGTTGATAATGTAAATAATTTAATTGCTCCCGAAGTAATTGGCATGGAGGTAACTCATCAGGTTGATATTGATATGCTTATGATTGATATTGACGGCACCCCCAATAAATCCAAACTGGGGGCCAATGCTATACTGGGCGTATCACTGGCAGTTGCCCGGGCAGCAGCCAATTATCTGGAATTGCCGCTTTACCAGTATATCGGCGGGATAAATGGCCGTGACATTCCGGTTCCGATGATGAATATTTTAAATGGCGGAAAACATGCCGATAATAATGTTGATATTCAGGAGTTTATGATCGTTCCGGTAGGGGCTCCCAATTTTGCTGAAGCTTTACGCATGGGAGTGGAGGTTTATCAGGCATTAAAACTGGTATTAAATAATAAAGGACTGGGTACTTCCGTAGGGGATGAAGGTGGGTTTGCCCCCAATCTGCCCTCCAATGAAGCCGCTGTTGATGTAATTCTGGAGGCTATTGCCGAAGCAGGCTATAAAGCCGGACAGGATATTTATATTGCCCTGGATGTAGCCGCTACCGAGCTATATAAAGATGGTGTCTATAATCTGGACAGTACCGGTCAAAAACTGACTTCCGAGCAGATGGTTGATTTTTATGTGCAGCTGGCAGACAAATATCCGCTTATTTCTCTGGAAGATGGTCTGGCCGAAGACGACTGGTCAGGTTGGAAATTATTGACCGAACGGTTAGGTTCCCGGGTACAACTGGTAGGTGACGATTTATTTGTTACCAATACGGAGCGTTTGCAACAGGGAATAAGTAAGGGAGTATGTAACAGTATCCTGATAAAAGTAAATCAGATTGGCACCTTGACCGAGACTCTGGATACGATAGAAATGGCCAAAAGAGCCGGCTATACCTGTGTGATTTCCCATCGATCCGGTGAAACTGAAGATTCAACCATTGCTGATATTGCGGTAGCCACCAATGCCGGGCAGATAAAAACCGGGGCACCGGCCCGTACTGACCGGGTGGCTAAATACAACCAACTGCTGCGCATTGAAGAAGAGTTGGATGAGTTTTCACGTTATCGGGGAATGGAGGTTTTCCATAGTCGAAAATAATATTTTTAAGCTGAAATTGTATTTTGCCTCATATCTGTGGTAGAATATATTTTGACTCTGGGGATTGGAGGTGGCAATGTTGCTTAAAACTATTCTGTTAATACTGCAAATGATCGTAGCTCTGGGTTTGATCTCAACGGTGCTGCTGCAATCAGGTAAAAGCGCCGGCCTGTCAGGCAGTATCGCTGGGGGCGGCGAGGCTATATTTGGCAAGAAAAAAGGTCTGGATGATTTTTTTGCCAAGATAACAGCTTATCTGGCAGCTGTATTTATTATACTTACACTGGCACTGGCACTGATTTAGCCGGAGATTACTGATAGATAAATGGGGTAGTCAGCTACCTGTTAATTTTGTCCTGTATGTACAGGACCAATATTGGACTTAAAGAGCAGACGGATGACTCCGCCTGCTCTTTTGTAACTTGAGGTATTATCTATGATATACATTCATGATCGGGCGGAACCATTTTATCTGCAGGGCAATAATGATACAGCACTGCTATTTCTGCATGGTTTTACCGCGTCTCCAGGTGAAGTACGAACTGTTGCTGAGAAGATTAATGCTGCCAGCGGTTGTACAGTCAGCGGACCGTTATTGCCCGGACATGGTTCCCATCCCTCCTTTTTGAATACCACCGGTTACAGTGACTGGTATCGAACCGTTGAGGATGAATTGAGCTTTTTACAGAAACATTATACCAATGTATATGTGGCAGGGTTATCCATGGGTGGATTGCTGGCTATGTATGCCGGGTTATATCATCCCGGACTGCGGGGGGTAATTACCATTAATGCTCCCATATTTATACATCATCCCTGCCTGACCAGACTGTTTTTAATGGTCAAAGGAATTTTACCCTTTTTCCCCAAGGGGGATAAGAAAGAACAGAAAGTTCTGGCTGATAAGGGGAGGTTCGCTTATCCGGTCATGCCTTTGAAAGCATTTGCCAGTATGGATGAGCTGCGCAAACTGGTTATGAACAATATTAACCGCTTATCCTTACCTCTATTGATTATCCAATCGCTGCGGGACGGATCAGTTCATCATCATAGCGCTGTCTGGCTGCAAAAGCAGGTAAATCATCCGGCAATACAAACCGTCTTTTTGGAGAAATCCGGTCATGTTGCTACTATGGGTGAGGAACAGGATATTATAGCTGCAGCAATATTAAGTTTTATTAAAAATAGACAAAAGACAGGAGGAATTATGATATGACGCGTGAACAGGCATTGGCGTTGTTGGGACAACATTTGCATAATCAGAATCTGATAAATCATTCCCTGGCAGTGGAGGCGATTATGCTTGGTCTGGCCCGGCGGTTGGGTGAAGATGAAAATATGTATGCATTAACCGGATTGTTACATGATATAGATTATGATACTACCGGAGATGATCCTGCCCGTCATTCCCTGCTGGGAGCAGAAATACTGACGGAAAATGGTCTGCCCGATGAGGTGGTTTATGCGGTAAAAGTACATAACGAAATTCATGGTCTGGAAAGGATATCAACCCTGGATAAAGCATTATATGCAGCCGATCCTATCAGTGGGTTTGTTACTGCCGCGGCTATGGTAAGACCGGATAAGGATATTAAACTGGTGGAGCTTAAATCCTTAAAGAAACGATTTAAGGAAAAGGCCTTTGCCCGCGGGGCCAGTCGGGAACAAATGGCTGCCTGTTCGGAAATAGGTCTGGAATTGGATGAAATACTAAGTATTGCTTTGGAGGGAATGAAAAAAATTGCCCCCCAATTGGGGTTGGATGGATAATTTACCTGATAATAAGGGGAATACTAATTTTAAAAAACTATTATCAGGCTGTAAGGGAGGAATATATATTAATCGTGAAATAATAATGCAGTTTATGCGCCAAACCAGTTACAGGCCGCTAAGCTTCAATGAGTTAAAAGAAGCCCTGGAAGTTAATGACGCAGAGGAACTGCGCTTTACCAAAGATTTAGGTCGATTGGAGAAAGAGGGCGAAATAGTAAAAACGCGCAAAAATAAATATGGTTTGCCGGAGATGATGAATCTGACCCGGGGTGTAATTCGTTTGAATCAGAGGGGTTATGGGATATTATCCCCTGATGAAGTCGGACAGGCAGAAATATTTGTTTATGGCAGAAACCTGAATGGAGCTATGCAGAATGACCGGGTGCTGGTGCGAATTCAGGAACGGGCTCATGATGAACAGCGTCCCGAAGGTGAAGTGGTTCGTGTAATTACCCGTGCCAATACTCAATTAGTGGGTACTTTTCAAAAGGGTAAAAATATGTTTCAGGTAATTCCGGATGATCCCCGGCAAATCTACCCGATAATGGTAAAGCCGCAGAAAAAGATCAAGGTTAATCACGGTGACCGGGTAGTGGTGGCTATTACTTCCTGGCCGGAAAAATTCGTGAATCCGGAGGGCAGAATTGTGGAAGTATTGGGCAAGAAGGGACAACCTGGTCTGGAATTGCAGGTGGTCATCAAAAAACATGCCCTGCGGGAGCATTTTCCGGAGGGCTTAATTGAAGAAGCCAGGGCAGTAGCAGTAGAACCTTCCATCCAGGATATGGAAGGACGCAAAGACTTGCGCGGCCTGAGAATGGTTACTATAGATGGGGAAGATGCCAAAGATTTGGATGATGCGGTATCAATTGAGCGTACCGAACAAGGTTACCGACTGGGAGTTCATATTGCTGATGTTTCCCATTATGTGCGGGAAGACAGCAAGCTGGACAAAGAAGCCTTTGCGCGTGGAACCAGTGTATATTTGATTAACCGGGTTCTGCCAATGCTGCCGCCGGAACTGTCCAATGGCATTTGCAGTCTCAATCCTCAGGTAGACCGACTGGCGATTAGTTGTATTATGGATATTGATATGCAGGGTAAAGTAACCGGTTATGACCTGTATAAATCCGTTATTCATATAGATGAACGCATGACCTATACAGCGGTAAATAAAATTCTGGAGGGCAGTGATGCCGAAGTAATGGAAAGGTATCGCAACCTGACAGAAGACTTTAAATTGATGAAGGAATTAGCGGATATACTGCGGGCTGAACGCTATAATCGCGGAGCGCTGGATTTTGATTTTCCAGAAACCAAAGTGTTGGTTGATGATGATGGATTCCCGGTTGATATTATTCGTTTTGAACGGGGTCCGGCGGAAATGCTGATTGAAGATTTTATGATTAAAGCCAATGAAGTGGTATCGGAACATTTATACTGGCAGGAAATGCCCTGCCTGTACCGGGTGCATGAAAAACCCGAAGATGATGCCATAGGCAAACTCAATATGGTTCTGGGAGTCTTTGGTCATAAGATTACCGCTAAAAAAATTGAACCGCTGGTACTGCAGAAATTATTACAGGATGTCAAGGGGCGTCCGGAAGAACAGCTGATTTCAATAGTAGTATTGCGTTCCATGAAGCATGCTCGTTATTTACCCCAGCCACTGGGACACTTTGGCCTGGCATCCAAATACTACAGCCATTTTACCAGTCCTATCCGCCGTTATCCGGATCTGGCTGTGCATCGGGTCTTATCCCTGTTGCTGGAAGGAAATATGACCGCGCGTAAAAGAACAGCCCTTGAAAAGAAAATGGGAATGTATGCTGAAAATTCAAGTGTACAGGAAGTCAAAGCCGAAGAAGCCGAGCGTGAATTGGTGGATATTAAAAAGGCCCAGTACATGGAGAAATTTATTGGAGATGTTTTTACCGCCCGAATTTCCTCAGTTCTGGCATTTGGGTTCTTCGTGGAATTGGAAAATACCGTTGAGGGTCTGGTGCATATATCAAGTATTTACGATGATTATTATGTATTTAATGAGCGTAACTATACATTAACCGGCAATCACAGCGGACGAAAATTCAGCATGGGTGATGAAGTTCAGGTTCAGCTTGTAAAAGTAAGCGTTCAGGATGCCCGTATAGATTTTGAGCTGGTCAGATAGATAGTTTTGGTTTGACCGTGGTGTGTACTTGCGCTATAATCAGGTATGTAAACAGAGAAGTCGACAACCCTGGCCTTGGAACAGTGTATGCGCATCTGAGGTGAGGGTTATTTTTCTCTTAAAATTATCCGAAGGTGTAATGGCGATGGGCAAGAAGACAGGAATTAAACCGGTAATTGAAAATCGTAAAGCCCGGTTTGAATATCATATAAAAGAAAACTTTGAAGCCGGACTGGTGCTGGTGGGGACCGAGGTAAAATCCCTGCGGGCCGGCAAGGGTAATCTTAAGGATGCCTACGCTACCATTAAAGACGGGGAAGCCTGGATTATTAATTTTCACATCAGTCCTTATGAGAAAGGCAACCAATTTAATCATGATCCCCTGCGGCCCAAAAAACTGCTGTTGCATCGTCAGGAGATAAATCGGTTGCTGGGCTTGCAGAAGGAAAAAGGCTATACCCTGATCCCGCTTAAGGTCTATTTTAAAGAAGGCCGGGCCAAAATTGATCTGGCGGTGGCAGTAGGTAAGAAACTGTATGATAAACGTGAGGATATTGCCGAACGTGATGCCAACCGTGCCATTGCCAGAGCTATAAAGGAAAAGGACAGAGACTAGTTATATCCAGTGACAAATGACTACAAATATATTACAATTACAGTGATAGCGGGCCTACTGTTCAACCGAGCAGTTATAAGTCCTGACAGTTGAAAACTGAATAACAGCTCATTTTATTTCGAGTCAGCTGTTACCCCTGTTTTTAAATGGGGGCGTAATGGTTTCGACGGGGGAATAGGTGGGTTGAGTAGCGAGCCGAGTTGTCGCCAGCTCGTAAAAAAGGTGAAAAAACAATTAACTGCAGAAGATAATTTTGCACTAGCCGCGTAAGCGGCTCGTCCGGCCAGGTTTCCTAACGGCTTGGTGCAGGGCGTCACTTAGTTAGGGTACCCTGAAGTCTTCTTTCTCGAGGGGCTTTAAGGGGAAACTTATCGGGGATAGCTCGAAGAAGCCTGTTCGTAGGGCGTCGGCTGAGCGAAACTCAAAACACGAACTGCGCTCGGAGAGACTCAGCTGGTCTTTCTTTCGGACGGGGGTTCGACTCCCCCCGCCTCCACCAAAGCCTATATATAGGCGTATGAGGAATGCAAAATTGAGGTTTTTGAAGATTTGATGCCAAACTATCAAAAAAAACATGTTAAAGTTGTATTGGTAGACATTTGGTAGACAAAATTGAATTTAAACAATGTAAAAACTAAAAACCCCATTATATAATGGGGTTTTTAATATATGTGGCGGTGATAAATTTCCCGCCCGCATTCGGTTCTACTAATTGACCCGCTATTAAGCGGGTTTTTTATATTTCATAGTTTATAAAGAGGAATTATATGTTATTTAAGGGAAATCAGCACATATAACATCAGCTGTGACGCTGGATCAAGGTACTACTTTTGGGGTGTATTTTACCGAGTAATGATTTGTTACATCACATCGCACCATCTATTAAGCGTATACTTTCACACCCACTATGGAGAATTATCAATGAGCATTGAAGCCAGGATTGACGTACCTGAGATAACTCGCTGGTATACGACTCGATGGGGAGGTGATTCAATAAAGGAAGTAAAAGGTTATTTAATGTATTAATCATTCATTGCCAGGCTTCGACTATATTCGACTACACTGTGTGTTACATTTCTAGCAAGAGTATAAAAGTGTAGAGCTTGATGACTGGAGGTGCAGTGTTGAACTACCAACAACGGAACAAAGAAGACCTAATAGGTGAGCTCGCTAAGCTGCACCAGCGTATTGACCAGTTAGAATCGGCTTTAAATGAGAAGAAAGCAAAATCTGAAGTAATTATAGATAACGAAGAGTGTCTACAGGCACTTATGAAATATAATCCTTGCCTGGTGTTTTTGAAGGATGAGGCAGGAAGATATATTTATCTTAATGAAACATACGAAAAGAGATTTGTGGGATCGAAAGACTGGTACGGTAAAACCGATTTTGATTTTTGGTCCCGGGAGAGTGCTGAATTATTCCGGGCTAATGATGAACATATTTTAAAATCAGGACAGCTTTATCATCGAATTGAGGATTCAACCGGCCTGGACGGTAATAGATATTGCTGGTTATGCTACAAATTTCCCTTTATCGATTCAAAAAATCGTAAATATCTGGCTGGAATTGGGATAGATGCTACCCTTTGGGTCCTGGCCGAGGAAAAAGCCCGGATGGAAAATGCGATAACGCTGGGTATTAACCATATCTTACATGATGCTCTCTTCTGCCGTAGCGAGGAAGAGTTGGGTATGACCTGCTTAAATGTCGTCTTGGACTTGACCGGGAGCAATTTAGGTTTTATCGGCGAAATTAATCAGCAAGGGTATCTGGATGATATAGCCTTAAGTAAAACGGCTTGGGAAGGCTGCCACATGTCGAGTAGCGGCATTGGCAAGCTGCAGAAAAACATAATGGTCCGTGGCATTTCCAGGCGGGTGCTGCAAGATGGCATAGCGTTTTTCACTAACGATCCCAGCTCGCATCCGGACAGTATCGGTTTACCGGCAGGACATCCTCCACTATACTCCTTTATCGGTGTACCACTATTAGAAAAGGGCCAGGTGATTGGCATGATAGGCCTTGGCAATAAGGTATCAGGGTACACCGATGAAGACCTTGATATACTGGAAAAACTGGTTCCATCAATTGTACAAGTATTAATGCGTAAGCGCACTGAAGCTGCCTTACGAGCAAGCGAAGCACATAAGTCCTACCTGATCAAGTTGAGTGATGCTCTGCGTCCTCTGGTTGATCCAATAGAAATCCAGTTGACTGCATGTCAGATATTGGGGGAACATATGGGGGTAAACCGCGTTTTTTATGGAGATATAATTGGTGAAAACCAGGTAATTATCAGCTGCGATTATGTAAACGGCGTTTCTTCAATTTCGCCGACTCCGAATGCCACCCAATTTAGCCGGTTTATGATTGATGCTTACCGGTCCGGTGAGTCTGTTATTATTAACGATGTATCCTGCGATTCGCGTCTTTCCAAGCATGAACAAAAATCACTTGAATCCGTTAACATAGCTGCCAAAATAAGCTGCGGCTTGCTCAAGGAGGGGAAGTGGGTTGGGGTTTTCAGCATCCATAGCTCTTCCCCTCGTATTTGGAGCCAAGCGGAGATAGAACTGGTAGAAGAAACCGCAGAGCGCACCTGGGTAGCATTGGAACGAGCTCGGGCCGAAGAAGAAGTCAGAAAAGCCAGGAGTCACCTGGAAGAAAAAGTAGCAGAAAGAACCAAAGAGCTCTCTTTGGAACGCCAGAGGCTATTTGATGTTCTGGAGACGTTGAACGTTAACATATGCCTGTTGACTACCGATTTTCATATCCCTTTTGCTAATCGTGCTTTTCGTGAAAGGTTCGGAGAGTCTAATGGCCGTCTCTGCTATGAATATATTTATGGTCTCGATAAACCATGTGAGTCCTGCCATAGCTTTCGAGCACTGGAAACTGGACAACCTCATCATTGGTTGTTTTCAGCACCCGATGGAAGTATTATAGACGTTCATGATTACCCATTTACCGATGCTGATGGCAAATCTCTTATCCTGGAAATGAACATTGATATTACCGAACAAAGCAAAATCGAAGCCGAGCTCGCCCGCCTGGACCGCCTAAACCTGATTGGCCAAATGGCGGCCAGCATAGGTCATGAAATACGAAACCCGATGACATCAGTGCGAGGCTTCATACAGCTGTTAGGCAGTAAAAAAGAATATCAAAATGATCGCTCCTACTTCGATCTCATAATTGAAGAACTTGACCGGGCTAATTCCATAATTACCGAATATTTAAGTATGGCCAAAAACAAGAGAGTTGATTTACAGCTTAAGTCCCTGGATTATTTGGTAACTACCATATACCCAATTATCATGTCTGATGCCAACCTCAGGGAGATTAATATTCATTTGGATTTGAATAATCCACCCAAATCGCTTATAGATGTCAATGAAATCCGCCAGTTGATACTAAATATGGTCCGCAACGGCATGGAAGCTATGTCCATGCAAGGTACCCTAACCATTGGTACGATGTTGGAAGAAGAGAATGTATTACTATATATCAAGGATGAGGGGCATGGTTTAAACCCAGAAGTGATAGAAAAATTGGGCACTCCATTTTTCACAACCAAAGCCAATGGAACCGGATTAGGCTTAGCAGTCTGTTATAGTATTGCAGCCCGTCATAAAGCGAAAATTGACTTTGATACTGGATCGTCGGGGACCACTTTTTATGTCAGATTCCCTTTGCCGTAAGCGATGAATAAGTCCAGTCTGGTCAGATGTCTGTAGCCGTTAGATTAGGATTAAGAGCTTATAGAATAGGGGGTGCATTACTTCATTAAACGAAAAAAGTCCTCTCATGCCTTCCATGACAGGACTTTCAAACAACCATTATTTAATTAAACTTAATATCACGCTCACTGCTTCAGACCGGGTAGCATTGCCCTGAGGTTTGAAAGTATTGTCCGGATAACCTTTCATAATGTTGTTATTTATGGCTGTCAGGACACTGGCTTTAGCCCAGGGTGAAATCTTACTGTTATCGCTGAAAGTGGTATCTCCGCTGGTTTCTGAAAGCTTCAGGGCTTTGACAGCCATTACAGCCATCTGTTCGCGAGTGATGGGGTTGTCAGGTTTAAAGGTGTTGTCACCGTAACCTCCCACTATACCAAGTGACGCTGCTGTGGCGATACTATCTTTAGCGAAATGATTTACTGTATCGCTAAAGGCTGGAACGCTGGCGGCGGATTTTAGCTTCAGAGCTTTGACCAGAATAGTAGTGAATTCACCCCGGGTGATTTTAGCATCCGGCCTAAAGGTGCCATCAGGGTAACCGCTGACAGCACCAATGCCCGCCAATTTCTTAATCGTCTCCCTGGCCCAATGTTTCTCGATATCGGTAAAGCTTATACTTGTCTCACTTTGAGCTTTCTCCTTTACCAGTACCCCAGGTGTCAAGGGGACGGTTCTCTTGACACCTTGTGGTAATATTATGAAAGAGGTTGATTACTGAAAACTACGATTGGATATAGGAGTATCTTATGATTACCTTTAACCATGACCTTTTATTTGATTTAGTAAAAAACAAAATATCAATTGAGCAATTTGCTATTGGAACAGTAAGAATAGGGGCTACCATTGATGCAATCAATATAACCGAGATTAATGATATTTATGTGTCAGGCCTTGAAAATCAATCAGATTATACAATTAGTGAGAGGTTGGGAAAATTATGTTACAATAACGGTTGGGTACATTTTGCCGGCGGTCTTTCATGTGATATTAAAAGTCAAACTATTGATGGATTAAAAATTAGAAAACGATATATTGAAAAGATTAATCACTTTACGCGAGAAGATATAATAGGTTTTCACGGAAAGCCAGATTATGAACTAATAGATTATTGGCCGTGGGGCCTCAATATTGATGTAGAAAACTATATTCTGTCTTATAATTCTAAAAAGCTACATTTTTATATTGACCCGAAAACAAACAAATTAACAGAAATACGCACGGGGCTTTTAAATAAGAAAGAATATGAGTCGAGGGTATGAAGGTGTCGAGGGGAAGGTTCGAGACTGCTGAAAAAGTCCTTTTTTACATGTCATTCTGAGCGCTAGCGAAGA
>DAIMDR010000015.1:0-4417 GCA_036725705.1 Syntrophomonadaceae bacterium
AGCGCTTGGTTCGGGACCAAGAGGCCGCAGGTTCAAATCCTGTCATCCCGACCATCTATTAATACTATTATTGATGCAATGAATGCCACCTGAAAAGGTGGCATTTTACTGCGTAAACATGGTTTTTGAGACTGCTGAAAAAATCCTTCTTTACGTGTCATTTTGTGACAGGGGGACGGGGTTTGAAAGAGATCGCCTGCAGCTCCTCAGGATGACATTTATGGTACTTTTTCAGCAGCCCCGGACGTTTCGCCTGTCTGCCGATGATTGATCTGTGTAATGAAATAGGACTCCGATTAGAACCGGAGCCCCATAAATTCTCAGTAACTACTGCTATGGGCCCTTACTTGATTAGTACAACGTTTATTGCTTTGATAAGAGCGATTGCGGTATCGCCTTCTTTGAAACCGGCCTCTTTCAGCGAATCTGTGGTCATAACCGATGTAACCTCGTAATCGCCTACCTTTAGAGTTACCTGGGACATCACATCCTCGCTCTTAATAGCCTTAATGGTACCCGATAACTGATTGCGAACTCCTACGTCCATTGATATGCCTCCTTTCATTCACGACAGCCTGAAAGTGAAAAGATTGCCAAGTACTTTATTATATCATAATCGGTAATATTGTCCAAAAACGAACCGGATTCGCCGTCTTGAATCTTCTGCCTGAACCAGGTTGTTGGTTATCATATTGGTCAAGGCTTCCATACTGAACATTAATAAACTGTGATTTCAATTAGGAGTGCCAATGGGCATACCGGTGTTATTTTGCCATCTTCCCTGAACCTGGCAGCGAAAGCAAAATAATAATATTTCATATTAAAAATAAAAAGAAGGAATACAACAGTTTGGTGTAGAATATATTTTTTTAAGGCGTTGGCAGGTAGTGACAGCATTTGGCCCTTATGACCGGTTTGCAGTCTGCTTGCCGTCACATAGCGGTTGCTGAAGGAGGTGAGAAAGTGTTTCAATTTGCGGGATTTGTGCATAAGTTCGACAACGGCCAATGAGGAATATCCTCTGAATCGGCAGTTAGTCGAGCTATACAATCAAATATCATAGCATGGGAACTGTACGCATTGAAGACTTTCTCAACGGATTCCGACGGTCGCAGGCGTTGCATCCACATCGATTGTCAATAACTGAATTAGCCATGTCTGTCTGCAAACAAATCGATTAGCCTTCCGCGTATTAACGATCTCAACGGTTTTGATATTTAAGCTCATGTCCTTATGTTCTGCACAGGTAAACCGCAATCAATCGACAAAACAGAATACATTAAGATGCTATTCTCCTGAGCGACATTTCCTAAAGCTTCAGCTATTGGAAATTAGCCGACTCGGTTATATATCGACACGGTAAATCTGGAAACGGATTTGCCTCCCTTATTTGGAAAGGAGTAATGGCTAATAGAGACATTTGTCACGCGTGCACTGATCAAGGGGATTGAACCGTTTGGTTGTGCATGATAGTGGCATACGGTTTCCGGGTGGGAGTAGTATGCATCTGAAACAAATGGTTGTCCGAATGAATGCGGATAATCATGGCTTCCCTCCCACTCTGCATGGGAGTTTTGTTATTTTAAGGGTCGATTTATGGAAAGGAGTATTAATATGGAACTTGTTAAAATGAAAATAAATGGGAAGGAGGTAGAAGTCCCGGCTGGGAGCACAGTTCTGCAAGCTGCGGAATTAGTGGGAATTGATATACCCCGCTTGTGTTACGATCCTGATTTGAGCCCTCTGGGCGCGTGCCGGCTGTGCGTGGTTGAGGTTAAAGGCAACCGCCTGCTACCAGCATCCTGTGTAACACCTGTATTCGAGGGCATGGAAGTGGAGACGGAATCCCCGGATGTAGTGGAAGCCCGCAAGACAATATTGGAACTGCTGGTGGCCAATCATCCTTTGGATTGCTTGACCTGTGACAAGCTGGGAGCGTGCAAACTGGCCGATTATGCCTATAAGTATGGGGTTAAAGAGTCGTCTTTTACTGGGGAAAAGCATAGTTACGCTATAGATGACAGCAATCCCTTTATTATCAGGGATTTAAACAAATGCATTCTCTGCGGTGCCTGTGTACGGGCCTGCGAAGAAATGACCGGCAAGGACAATCTATCCTACCTCAACCGGGGTTTCAATCGCAAAGCAACCACCGCTGGTGATGTACCATATATTGAATCAGACTGCGTTTTCTGCGGTCAATGTGTAGCCGTTTGCCCAACCGGTGCGCTTACTGAGAAAACCATGTCCGGACAAGCTCGCCGCTGGGAAATTGAGCGGGTTCAGACCACCTGTCCGTTCTGCGGAACCGGCTGTAACTTCGATCTGGCCATAAACAAAGGCAAAGTGATCGGCGTACTATCCAATCCAAACGCTCCGGTCAATGGCCGCAGCTTATGTGTAAAAGGACGCTTTGGCTGGGATTATATCTACAGTGACAAACGTCTCAAAACGCCGCTGATCAAGCGCAACGGCAAGTTTGAGGAAGCTTCCTGGGATGAAGCCTATGACCTCATTGCCCAGAAATTCAATGAAAACAAAGCCAAGAATGGTCCTGATTCCTTTGCGGCCTTAAGCTCAGCCCGGTGTACCAATGAAGAAAGCTACCTGGTGCAGAGATTTACCCGGGCTCATTTAGGCACCAACAATGTGGATCATTGCGCCCGTGTTTGCCACGCTCCCTCCGTAGCTGGCCTGGCTAATTCTTTTGGCAGCGGTGCCATGACCAATATTCTATCTGAAGTTAATAATGAAGCCGAACTGTTATTCTTGATTGGCATTAATCCTACTGAAGCCTATCCAGTTCTAGGCTATAAAATGCGTCAAGCTCATCGCCATGGATGCAAGCTGATCGTCTGCGATCCCCGCCGTACCGAATTGGCCGCTGAATCCGACATCTGGCTGCAGCAGAAGCACGGCACCGATATTCCGCTGCTCAATGGTTTAATGCATATTATTATCAAAGAAGGTCTTGAAGATAAAAAGTTTATTGCTGAACGCACCGAAAACTACGAAGAAATGAAAGCCTTGGCGGCTGAATACACCCCGGAACGAGTTTCCGAGCTCACCGGCATCTCCGTTGAAGACCTTTATCGGGTAGCCCGTTTGTATGCTACAACTGATAAAGCCATGATCTTCTATTCACTGGGCATCACCGAACATATCTGTGGTACCCGCAATGTTATGAGTATTGCCAACCTGGCCATGCTGACCGGGCATATCGGTCGTCCGGGCGTGGGTGTGAATCCCGTCCGCGGTCAGAACAATGTGCAGGGTGCCTGTGACATGGGGGCTCTGCCCAATGTCTATTCCGGATATCAGAGTGTTACCGATAAAGCCGCCCGGGAAAAACATGCACAAGCCTGGGGAGCAACTCTGCCAGATAAAGTGGGTCTGAAGATTCCGGAAATGTTTGAAGCTGCCTATGAAGGTAAAGTCAAGGCAATGTATATCCTGGGTGAAAACCCGGTTTTGACTGATTCCAATGCTAATCATATTAAAAAAGCCCTGGAGAATTTGGACTTCCTGGTAGTGCAGGAACTCTTCCTGACCGAAACAGCTGAATTTGCGGATGTCGTTCTGCCATCGTCAAGCTTTGCAGAAACCGACGGTACATTTACCAATACTGAGCGCCGGCCTCAGCGGGTTCGTCAAGCCATTGAACCTCTGCCGGGTAAATTTGGCTGGCAGATTATTTGTGAAATGTCTTCTCGCATGGGTTATCCCATGAGTTATAATCATCCCAGCGAGATTTGGGCTGAAATGGCCTCATTAAGTCCATCCATGGCTGGCATTAGTTATGAACGTATGGAAAAAGAATCCGTGCATTGGCCGTGTCCTACTCCTGAGCATCCGGGTACACCCATTCTGCATATCGGTAAATTCACCCGCGGGCTAGGCGGCTTCCAACCCAATGAGCATATTCCCCCGGGAGAAATGCCTGATGAAGAATACCCCATCCTGCTGTGTACCGGCCGGATCATGCAGCACTATAATGTTACTACCCAATATTCCGCAGGTATTAACAGTGTCTGGGATAAAGAGATGACTGAAGTCCACCCGCAAGAAGCGAAAAAACTGGGCTTGGTTACCGGAAGCCGGATGAGGGTTACCTCCCGCCGGGGTTCAATTGTAACCAATGTCTGGGTAACTGACAAGGTGCAGCCCGGGGTTATCTGGATGGCCCACCATCATAGTGAGACTCCTACTAATGAAGTTACCAGTCATCATGTATGTGATATTGCCGGCACATATGAGTACAAGGTATGTGCGGTCAAGATTGAAAAGGTCCAGGAGGTGAATCAATAATGGCGGACTATAAGGAAATCGTTAATGCCTATAAAGATCTGCCCGGTGGACTGATTGAATCCTATCATGCCCTGCAGCGTGAATACAGCTATATTCCTGAAGATGCAGT
>DAIMDR010000015.1:4517-21627 GCA_036725705.1 Syntrophomonadaceae bacterium
CCGAGTGTGTAGGCCAGTGTCAGGCCACCCCGGTAATCACCATCAACAGTAAACCCTATGGCGACATCACTGCAGAGAAAATCCCTGCCATACTGGCAGAATACAAGTAATTGGTGAAAGGAGGTAAGATTGTGGCTGAAGAAATGCGTATCGTTTTACGTAACGTTGGAAAGATTGATCCCTTAAAAATTGATGAATATATTAATGCCGGAGGCTATAAATCTCTGGAGAAAGCCCGCAGCATGAGCCAGATTGATTTAATTGAAGAAGTTAAAAAATCCGGTCTGCGCGGCCGAGGCGGAGCCGGCTTTAACTGCGGCATGAAATGGAGCTTCTCCTATAAAATTGATACTGATCAAAAGTATGTAGTCTGCAATGCCGACGAAGGCGAACCAGGCACTTATAAAGATCGTATAATCATGGAAAATGATCCCCAGAGCGTGCTGGAAGGCATGGCCATTTGCGGATATGCCATAGGTGCCAACAAAGGCTATATATACTGCCGTGGCGAGTATCCCTACGTGGTGGAAATCCTGAACAAAGCCATAGCGCAAGCCAAAGAAAAAGGTTGCCTGGGCGATTTTGACATTGAAGTCAGAATGGGTGCCGGAGCTTATGTCTGCGGTGAGGAAAGCGCTTTGATCGAATCGATCGAAGGCAACCGGGGCGAGCCCCGCTTCAAGCCCCCGTTCCCGCCGGTAATCGGACTCTGGGGCAAGCCCACCATCGTGAATAATGTTGAAACATTTGCCAACATTCCTCAGATCGTGGAAAAGGGTGCAGACTGGTACAAGGCCATCGGGGCTCCCAACTATCCCGGTACCAAGATCATGACCCTGACCGGGGATATTGCCAATAAGACCTTCGTTGAAGTGCCTACCAACACCACGATCCGCCAGGTGCTGAACGACTTCGGTGGCGGTGTAGCCGGCGGCAATAAGTTCAAAGCCGTGCAGATCGGTGGAACTTCAGGCGGCTTCATTCCCGAGGCTTTCCTGGACACCGAGCTGAATTTCGACGCCATGTCAGCGATTGGCGCTACCCTGGGTTCGGGCGCTTTCTTTGTCATGGATGAAACTCGCGACATCGTGGATGTTGTAGCTAGAATCGCCAAATTCTTCGCCCATGAATCCTGCGGCAAATGCACTCCCTGCCGGGAAGGCACCATGCGCATGGAAGAAATGATGGAACGGCTCAACAACCGTCATGGCGAAGCTGCTGACCTGCAGCGCCTGGATCGGCTGGGCCGGGTTATGACCAAAGCCTGCTTGTGCGGGCTGGGCCAGGCTGCTCCGTCTCCGGTGCTGACTACCATGCAGCACTTCAAGGATGATTATCTGGCCAAGTTCAACTAGTATATTCGAAGAGCCTACCGGTGGATTCAGGGGGCTTCCCCCTGAATCCGCCGGCGATGCAAAGATTAATATATAAAGGGCTGGCACCATTTTGACTGCCAGCCCTTTATAGTGCCGTATGTGGGTACATGTATTCCCGGGTTAAGAATATATTCCAATCCCTTTACATTCGCTCTCAAAATTAAAGTTGAATGTAAAGGGATATTTCGTACCGTCTATCGATGAGATATGCACCCACCCCTGGACTAATGCACACACCTAACCCCAAGCATATAAATATGTATCAATAATAGGGTTATTAGACAGGTATAGCGGCTTATAAGCCCGAAATATTGCCGCCTCTTTATTCACCCGAACGACTTTTTTTGCGGCGGCGATACAGGTATCTGATCAGATAGAAAACCAGTCCAAATACAATCACCCAGGGCAGGATTACCACCAGGAATACTATTAAACCGCTGCCAAAATCAATCAGCGTGTTAAGACTGTTGATGAGTCCCTGCCAGGATTTACCCATGGTACCCTGCGGAGCTTTCAGGCTTCCGGGCAGGGCCTGCTCCAGGGTTATGTTTATGGTGCTGTAACTGGTAGCGTTGTTCAAGAATTTCAAACGCCCTTTGATTACCTCTATGTCGCTGCGAACGGCTCCTAATTCCTTTTCCACACTGACTATATCCGTAATAGTGTTGGCTTTCTCCAATAGAGCCAACAGCCGTGTTTCTTTGGCTTCCAATACTTTCAGCCGGGCTTCGGCATCATAATATTCCTCCGTGACATCTTCAGTGGAAATGGTCTTATCTGATACTTCACCATAACCGGATATGGTTTCCACTGTAACGGTTAATTTATCTGCCGGAACTTTTACCGATAAACTAGCCGATATTTTATCTTCGTAACGGTATTGGCGGCTGTTAACCAAATAACCACCCATTCTGCCAGTTAGATCAGTAATTTGGTCAACCGTAGCGGGAACATCTTTTACCTGCAGAGTAAGGTCAGCGTTTTGAATAATCTTACGCTCTATACTCGCCGGAGTCCTGACTTCGTTATCAGCGGGGAGCTGAAACTGTTCGCTCGGAGAATTATTTTCTGAAAGACTGATATCTTTGCTGTTACTTCCGCAACCGGAAAACATTCCGAGCATCAAGCATAATACAATTAACAGGAACAGGTTAATAAGAACTGAAATTGGTCGTCCCGGGAAAGGTTTAACATTAGGCATATTTTCAATCATCTCCCATCAAAAATAGGCAGCGGCATCATAGAATGGTTTGGCTGCTAATCGGTATAATTTAATCTTACAATAGAAACTCTATACTGGACATACGAAAATAATTATGAATCCTGTCATGGCAAAGAAGAGTGAATACATGCTGATGAAATGCAGGCGGCTTTTGCTGTCTTAAATCATAAGATCGGTAAAAGGCGAAAGGCTGCGGGACAGTACCCCCTGCACAAAGCTGATAGCTATTCCATAATTGCTGATCGGGACTCCTGCCTGCATGGCCCGGTCAATACGGTTGAGGTAATTGCGGCGGGTTATCGTGCAGCCTCCACACTGTATAATAAGCTTATAATTATGCAGGCTGTCAGGAAAATCCGGTCCGGAACAAATATCAAATTCCAGGCTTTTGCCGGTATATTGTTTAATCCAACTGGGAATCTTTATTCTGCCGATGTCATCGTTCATGGCATGATGTGTACAGGCTTCAGCAATGAGTATTTTATCCCCATCCTGCAGTGAATTAATGGCTGCTGCTCCGGCTGCCATTTTGGACAAATTACCCTTGAAGCGGGAAAATAATATGGAAAAGGTAGTCAGAGGCACAGTTGCCGGTACTGTTTCACTTACTGGTAAAACAATCTGGGAATCAGTAATTACCAGGTCGGGCGGGCTGCTTAATTTATCCAGGGTATCCGCCAGTTGATCCTGCTTTACTACCAGAGCGGAAGCATTATTATCGAGGATATCCCGGATAGTTTGCACCTGCGGAAGTATTAATCGCCCTTTGGGTGCGCCGCTGTCAATAGGAACTACCAGTACCAGGAGGTCACCCGGCTTAATGACTCCCTGCAACAAAGCCGGTCCTTCCAGGCGGCCGGCTCCCTCTATCATTCCCAACCGGTCTTTTAGCAGTTTTATACCGCTTTTATCTACCGTTGAGGTTAGTATATAATCAAAGCCTTTATCAGTTAATAGTTTTTGCAAATCACGACCGGGGGATAAATCACATTTGTTTATTACGATAATAATCGGTTTTTCCCGGGCTTTAAATTCTGCGGATAAATTTTCTTCATAATCTGTCCACTGGCCGTCGCCAATAATAATAAGCCCAATATCTGCTTTTTCTAATACGGCATGGCTTTTCTGAATCCTGCTCTGCCCAAGCTCACTGTCGTCATCAATACCAGCGGTATCTATTAAGAGGCAGGGGCCCAGCGGGTTTATTTCCACGGCTTTTTCAACCGGGTCCGTAGTTGTGCCGGGAACCTCAGATACAATGGCCAGGTCAAAACCGACCAGAGCGTTTATTAATGAGGATTTGCCGGCATTGCGGCGCCCTGATACAGCAATTACCGTTCTCATACCTTTAGGTGTTTCATTGAGATTGCTCAAAACTATATCCTCCCAAAGATTATTTTATATTGTTTCATAAGCAGGCAGATATTATCTGACCATGCTTTTCCGGCGGTTATGCCAATGAGGGGAGTCGCCCCATTTCCATAACCCAACCTGATATCCGGCAGCTTCAATTTCACCCTGAATTTGCTGAAAGGGCTTATATTGCTTTCCGGAATAAATGCTGTACTTTTCCCGGTAATAAGGTGGAGTAATTACCGGCATTACGATGTTGGCTCCTGCCTTAAGGCCCCAGCTCAAGCCATTGGCATGCAGGCTTTGTAATGCTGTAGAGGCCACCATATTAATATCCGGCATCAATATTCTGGCCAGAGCCATCATTTTGAGGGTATGCAATAACGGGTCAATTTCCCGGTTGGCTTCCTGATGATACAATGGTGTCTGAGGATGGGCTATATAAGGCCCCAGGCCCAACATATCAATATCCTGTTCCAGAAAAAATTGCAGATCGCTCACCAAATCCTCAATAGTCTGGCCGGGTAAACCTGCCATTACCCCGGTACCCACCTGATAACCAATGGCTTTTAAAGCCTGCAGGCATTCTATTCGTCGCTGCAGGCTCTGTTCAGGAGGATGCAGACGGGCAAATAATTCCGGGTTTGAAGTTTCAATCCGCAATAAATACCGGTGAGCACCGGCGGCAAACAGACGCTCATAATCTTTATAACTTAATTCACCTACGCTAAGCGTAATCCCCAGTCCAGGTGTCCCGTCATTACCGGTCATAGATTTAATCATACTGATAATTTCCACCAGATTGTCAACAGTATTTTTATCATTTATCTCGCCGGACTGTATAGCCAGAGAATGAAATCCGGCTTGATAAGCCTGCCGGGCATATTCAACTATTTGGTCCTGGTTCATTTTGTAACGCGAAACATCCCGGTTGCCTCTGCGCAGACCACAGTAAAAACAGTCCCGGCAGCAATAGTTGCTGTATTCAATTAAACCGCGCAGATATACTTCATCTCCTATGGTCTGGCGTCGAATAAGGTCAGCATGATTTATCAAGGCTTCCGTACTGTCGCTATCTCTGCCTGACAGACAGGCATATAATTCTGCATATTTAAAAGAAGTCATAGCAGGCACTTCCTTAGTGTATCAAGTACCAATGGCAATTCCTGGTCGGGGATAAGTTCCTGATTACTGATAATTAATCCCATTTGTTCGTTAATCTTGTATTTGACAGCGGGCAGGTCACCGAAACTGTCTCCATATTGAAACGCCCAGCGGCGGCCATAAATTCTGGCCCAACGAACCTTTATGCCTGGATATATATCCTGCAAAGCCTGGTGGCAGGCGGGTAGTATTTCATTGTGCTCCTGATACAGGCTGACTTTCTTAAACAATGGCTGATGCATTGATACCCCCTCCTTATAGAAACAGATCACGCTCACCAGCTTCGATACGGACCAACATTCCTTTTACCTTATCCTGTATGGCTGGATTGGGCAGGGCGGCTAATTCCTGATTAATCAGATAAGAGGCAGCATCTTTAGTCGCTTCACTGGCATAATCCAGCAGATATTCTTTAAAGGTAAGAATAGCATTGGGCATACACAAATTATGAATTTTACCGCTTTTGGCTATGCCCATGAAGCATTCTCCGGTACGGCCACAGCGATAATCGGCGGTGCAGAAGGAAGTTATAAACCCCATTTTGGCCATGTCGCGAATAGCTTCATCCAGACTGCGGTTATCACCCAGTATAAATTGCTGCCGATCGTAATTCATGGTTTCTTCCTGATAACTGCCCACTCCGATATTGGACCCGGCATCAATTTGCGTACAGCCTGTCTTGATAACTTCATTGCGCACTTCCGGGCGCTCCCGGGCAGTTAATATCATACCTGTATAGGGAACTGACAGACGAATCACCGTAACCAGCTTTTTAAAAGTGGCATCATCCACCAGATAGGGGCTATGGCGTGTAAAAGGTGTATTAAGTGCCGGTTCAATACGGGGGAAGGATATGGTATGCGGCCCGACGCCATTAAATCTCTTTTCCAGGTCAATAGTATGTAATAAAAGTCCCATTACTTCAAACTTCCAGTCATAAAGCCCAAACAATGCTCCAATACCTACATCATCCACTCCGGCATCCATGGCCCGGTGCAAAGCGTACAAGCGCCATAAGTAATTGGCTTTTATACCACGGGGATGCAGGCGCCGGTAAGTGTCATGATGATAGGTTTCCTGAAAAACCTGAAAGGTGCCGATCCCAATATCGCGCAGTATTTCCAGATCCTCTATCGACATGGGGGCGGCGTTCACATTGACCCGGCGGATTTCTCCATGGCCGACTTTAGTCTGGTAGGCTTTGGTAAGGGTATCGGCAATATAATGAACATCGGAATCCGGATGTTCACCATATACCATAATTAAACGCTTGTGGCCTTTTTGCACCAGTGATTCAACTTCTTTACCCAATTCTTCAAGGGAAAGCTGTTTGCGCATAGTCTCCGTATTATCTTTACGAAACCCACAGTACACACAGCTATTTACACAATGGTTGCTGACATAAAGCGGAGCAAAGGTGACAATGCGCCGACCGTATACCTTTTCTTTGATTTGATAGCCAGTCTGGTACATTTCCTCCCAGATTTCCTCATCAGTGCAGTTTAACAGAGCTGCTGTTTCATCAGGATCCAGTCGCTGCAAATCCAGTGATTTGCTCATAATATCCCGTAGCAGAGACTTTTCCGGATTTATAGCCGTATTCAGCGATTGCCGGATCAATTCTTCGTCTACAAAATCCTTTCCCTGCTCCAGGTATTTTTCAATCTGCTCAGGTTTTACTACTCTTTCCATCCATTCCAATACCGCCTGGTTTGACATACAATCACTCTCCTTTTATTACACAGAGACAGATTATACCGGTTTTAAAGATTGCTCACTTTGCCCATTGTTCAAAGGCGCAGGTGGTGACCAGTGGCAATAATAATAAAAAACCGCCTGCTCACCCTGAAAGCAGATGGTTGTTAAGCTCATATCAACCTATTCTTGCCCTCCAGGTCAGCCTTTAAAGCCTTTCTGTCAGATAAGCCGGATACTCTAATTATTCAACTCAAATTATATCCCTGAAAACCGTGACCCTGTTATAGAAACACATGGGTACAATTATTCATATTACAATGATTTCGTAAGCGCACTTTTTACCGTAACCTGGGGTATATTACCCAGTTTGCCGGTTAGTGAGCCCAGTTCATCAGTGGTACCATCTACAATTAACGAGATAATGGAGACCTCTCGTTCCCGATACGGAAGGCCCATGCGGCCAACAATCATATCAGCATGCTCATGCAGAATGGCGTTTACACGGGCAACTACTTCCCGATCTTCGATAACAATACCAATAACCCCCAGCCGATTATTACTCATTTTACACGCTCCTGCAAAAAATATAGCCGCCCCCCGAAAAGAGAAGCGGCATATAAAAACTCATTGCCTGCCCCCTCCAACTCAGCTGCCTGCCTGATTATCAGGGATACTATCAATACCATATATCATTTGGTTCATAAATACAATTATAAATATTTTTTGTTTTTAGCATGATAATGAGTATGCAGCAACTCATGAGATTTATGTCCCAGAGGTTCATGCAGGAACTCATCATAAATAATTTTGACTTCCGGGTTTTCATGGGATTTACGAATCGGCATACCTTCATCTTCAACATAGATGGCCTCAATGCGTTCCGCCCGTTTCTTATTGGCTTTGGTAATTGGTTGGCCACCGCCGCCTACACAGCCTCCCGGACAGGCCATAATTTCAATAAAGTGATAAGGAGATGCACCATCCCGTACCTGATCCATCAGTTTTCGGGCATTGCTGAGGCCGTGAGCTATGGCTACTTTAACTTCGGTGCCATTCAGATCAACAGCAGCTTCCTTGATTCCTTCCATACCGCGAACTCCGGTAAAGTTGACATCTTTCAGTTCCTGCTCGGTTACTACTTCATAAACGGTACGCAGGGCCGCTTCCATAACTCCGCCGGTAGCGCCAAAGATAACTGCTGCCCCGGTATACTTGCCCATCCAGGAATCGAAATCTGAAGGGGGAAGCTGATTGAAATCCATGCCTGACATGCGGAACAAACGGCCAATTTCACGGGTAGTCAGGACCAGATCAACATCCTGATAACCACTGGAGTTCATTTCCGGACGACTGGCTTCGTATTTCTTGGCTGTACAGGGCATGATGGAAACCGAATAAATCTTTGCCGGGTCAACTCCCATTTTTTCAGCCCAATAAGTCTTTACTAATGCTCCAAACATCTGCTGCGGAGATTTGCAGGTCGACAAATTGTCCAGCAGGTCCGGATAAAAAGTCTCACAGAAGTTAATCCAGCCCGGACTGCAGGAAGTAAACATGGGCAGAGTTCCGCCTTCTTTCAGACGGGTTAATAATTCATTGCCTTCTTCCAGAATAGTCAGGTCAGCAGTAAAGTTGGTATGCAGTACATGGTCAAAACCGACTTGACGCAGACCGGTAACAAATACTTCCATAGGCAGTTCTCCGGTATTCATACCCACTTCTTCACCAATAGCCAGACGAATAGCCGGAGCTATCTGGGTTACTACAATTTTATCCGGGTCGGCAACGGCTGCCAGGAACTCATCAATTTGTTCATTTTCATAGATGGCCCCTACCGGGCAGGCATGGATACACTGACCGCACAATACGCAGGGACTTTCCATCAGTGGCAATCCCATGGTTGGAACTACCATGGAATCAACCCCGCGTCCTTCAACTCCCAAAGCAAACACTGACTGTGTAACGCTGCAGGCATCAATGCAACGGCGGCACAAAATACATTTATCCTGGTCACGCACTATGGAAGGCGTGGACCGATCCAGATCATAACCGCGAACTTTCAGTTCAAAAGGATTATCGCGGATCATATATTCGTTAGCCAGATCCTGCAGTTCGCAGTTCTGATTGCGAATACAGTTGAGGCAATCCTGGGGATGGTTTGATAAAATGAGTTCCAGAATAGTTCTCCTGGCTTCTATTACCTGCGGGGTTTTGGTTTTAACTACCATGCCTTCAGTAACCGGTGTAGAACAACCGGCCTGCAGGAGTCGGTTACCCTCGACTTTGCAAACGCAAACACGGCAGTTGGCTTTAACCGCCTGGTCGGGATGCCAGCAAAGGGTGGGCAGATATATACCAACTTCTCTGGCTGCCTGCAGGATAGTTGAGCCCTCGGGAACCGAAACATTAATTCCGTCTATAGTCAGGTTAATCATTTATTTCCCTCCTCTGCTCTTTCCTACAATATTTTAGCCTGATAGTCGGCCAGGAAATGTTCAATCGTGGTTATTACCGGCGCTGGTGCTGCCTGTCCCAGACCACACAGGCAGGAAACGGACATTACCCGCCCCAGTTTCTTTAATAAAGCCAGGTCAGATAAATCTCCGAAACCATCATTGATATTCTCCATAATTTCGGCAATGCGAGCCGTGCCTTCACGGCAGGGAGCACATTTACCACAGGATTCATGTTCAAAAAATCCGGCTATTCTGGCGGCTACATCCACTATATCGCGGGTTTCATCCAGAACAAATACTGCGCCTGAACCCAGTGTAGCGCCAATGGCACTCATATTATCAAAAGCCACCGGAGTATCCAGTTGTGATTCAGGTATAAAGGCTCCTGAGGTTCCACCAATCTGAACCGCTTTAAATTTTTTGCCGGCTGGAATTCCACCGCCGAATTTGTAAATAAGCTCTCTGATAGTGGTGTTGGTAGGAACTTCAAAAAAAGTACGGTTGTTAATATCACCAGTCAGCGTAAAAACTTTGGTGCCGGGATAAGAAGCAACTCCTATGGAAGCATACCAGTCAGCACCATTTTCAAGAATAGCAGGCAGGTTGGCAAATGTTTCTACATTATTTACGATGGTAGGTTTTCCCCATAGACCCTGGGAAGGCGGATAAGGCGGTTTGAAGCGGGGTTCACCCCGGCTGCCCTCAATAGACTCAATCAAGGCAGTTTCCTCACCACATACATAAGCACCGGCACCGCTGCGAACTTCAATATTAAAATCGCCCAGTACGCCTTTAGCCGTTGCCTGTTCAATTGCTTTATCCAATATATCTATGACCTGGGGATATTCACCCCGGCAGTAAATATAGCCCTGTTTGGCTCCAATGGCATAAGCACATATGGACATTCCTTCCAGCAGAGCCTGAGGGTCGTTCTCCATTATAAGCCGGTCCTTATATGTCCCCGGTTCACCTTCATCAGCATTACAGACTACATACTTGACATCCGATTTGGCTCCGTAAGCAAAAGACCACTTCTGACCGCAGTTAAAACCAGCGCCGCCACGACCGCGAAGATTGGATATTTTTACTTCGGCAATCAAGTCCTGCTGACTCATACTGCGGGCTTTTTCCAGAGCCTTATAACCACCCTGGGCTATATAATCCTCAATTTTTAAAGGATCAATCTTGCCATAATTACGCAGGACAATGCGCATTTCCTCAGCCATTTATAAATGCCCTCCTTTCATAATCAATTGTTATAGTAATAACTTTCACATTCGTCAGAATAAAAAAGCTTAGCGATATTTTGCCAATATTTGTGGAATTGTGGCTGCATTTACATCTAAATAGGGCTCGCCATTTACAGTGATAACCGGTGTTGATTGACATTGACCTACACATTCAGTAAATTCAAGTGCAAAAAGACCATCAGCAGTACTCTCGCCCATAAAAATACCCAATTCCCGTTCCAGGGCCTGGACAACTTCGGCAGCACCTGCCACATGACAGGGAGCGCTTTCACAAATCCGGATGATGTTTTTACCTCGTGCTTCAATAGAAAACATTGAATAAAAACTGGCCACCCCATAGGCTTCTGATACCGGAATTTTAAATACCTGGGCTGCTTCGGCAATTACCTCCCGCGGCAGGTAACTGAGTTGAGATTGTACTGCATGAAATGCTTCGATAATACCCCCGGGTTTATCGGCATAACTGGCAATAATCTCTTTGTAATCCATTCTGCTTCTCCTCCCCTCCGTTCTTTAATTCTGACTGTTCATGTTAAACATATGACACGAACACTTCTGACTATGCTAAAGATAATACATGTCTTTCCTATTAATAAAGCTGCAGATTATACAGAACAATCGCTTTATTTACAAATATCGGGCAAATGCTGGATATTTTTCGAAATAGGTTAGAAATACATAACCTGAGATTATAGAGAAAATATCTGAAAATAGTTAATATAGGAATTAATTTAGTATAAATGGCTTTACGATATATAGAATATTCAAGCAGGGATAAAAAGGTAAAAGCGATTAAAAATATTTAAATACGCATATAAAAACGGGCCAAAAGGCAACATAAATACAACAAGTGCATAAACATACAGGCGGTAAATACATGCGAATATGGAAGGTGCTATCGGAAAAGAAATAAAATTTCTTAAACTGATTGATTAGTATATTAAAGAAAGTAATACATAAAAATGACAAAGGCTTAGTAGAATTTATAAAAATTATAAAATTTAATCATAATATGATGTTTTGTATGCTTATAAATATTAGATTGTAAGTGTTTTGCCGGTAGATATTACTAAATATTAGATTTCAGATTATTCTGCCGGCAGAGTTTAATGACCAGATAATCTATATGCAGGGATAGAATATTTATTCGTTATTATAGTTCTAACATACATAATAATTGCTTGCTCTTCCCCTGTAATTACCATAGTATTAGGATTAAGAACTATGAAAAAGAAGGGGGTTTTTTAATGTCAGCAGTAAAAATAGTCGATGATGTATTCTGGGTTGGGGTGCAGGATTTTGATCTGCGTATATTTGATATTGTAATGACAACTGAATACGGTACCAGTTACAACGCTTATGCAGTAAGGGGTAAAGAAAAAACCGCCATTATTGAAACGGTTAAATTTAAGTTTTTTGATGAATATCTGCAAAGGTTGCAGGAAGTAGTAAATCTCAGTGATATTGATTATTTGATTATGAATCATACTGAACCTGATCATGCCGGTTCAATCGAATTACTTCTGGACAAAAACCCGGATATTACTATTCTGGCCAGCCCTACCGCGATAACATTTTTAAAGGATATTACCAACCGAAGTTTTAAATATGAGGAACTGAAGCATGGTGATAAGTTGGATTTGGGCGGTAAGACCCTGGAGTTTATCAATGCTCCGTTCTTGCATTGGCCCGATTCAATGTTTACTTATTTACCGGAAGACTCCATTCTGTTTAGTTGTGATTTTTTAGGCAGCCACTATGCCGGCAATGAGATTTTTAATGACCTGGTCGGCCAGGATTTAATGAATGCTTATAAATACTATTATGATATGATCCTGAGTCCATTTAAGCCTTATGTACTGGAAGGTCTGGATAAAATTAAAGACCTGAAAATTGATTTTGTCTGTACCGGACACGGACCGGTTCTCAGGCAGGATATACCGAAATATATGGAACTTTACCGGGAATGGGCCACTCCTGAGAAGCTTCCCGATGCAAATCGCCCCACCATAGTAATGGCCTATGTCAGTGCTTATGGGTATACGGAAATGCTGGCTGAAGCCATTGCTGAGGGTATTACTGCTCAGGGGGAATTTGAGTTCTTAAAATATGATCTGGTCTACAGCGATTTGCAGGAAGTGTTAGCTGCCATTGAAACGGCCAGTGGAATTCTGATTGGTTCTCCTACCATAAATGGAGATGTATTGCCTCCTGTATGGCAATTGTTGATTAACCTTTCACCGATTGTACATGGTGATAAAATAGCCATGGCCTTTGGAGCCTATGGCTGGAGCGGGGAAGCCGTTCCCAGTATTGAAGCGCGCCTGCATGCTTTGCGTATGAAAGTGCTGGCGGGAATGCGGGTGAAATTCAAACCTTCCCCGCGTGATCTGGAGGAAGCTTTCCAAAAAGGAGTAGATTTTGCCAAAGAGGTTATACAAAAAAACCAGGATAAATCCAAAATGAAATGGCGCTGCCTGGTATGCGGGCATATTGCGGAAGGTGCCGAGCCCCCTGAGGTATGTCCGGCCTGTGGAGTTGGCAAAGAGAATTTTGAATTAATGCCGCTGGAAGATGAATTTAACCGGGATAGCGACGAAAAATTCCTCATTATCGGTGGTGGAGTTGCAGCGGTGTCCGCTGCCAAAGCTATACGGGAGAGAAACAAAACTGCTGTGGTTACCATGTTGACGGAAGAGAACGCCCTGCCCTACTACCGGCCCATGCTGTCTGATTTGCTGGGTGAGGAATTAAGCGATGAACGGCTGTATTTATATAACCAACAGTGGTATGAAGAACAGCAGATAACGGTTAAGACCAATACACGGGTAACAGGTATTGATGCCGCCGGTCATACGGTTTCAGCTGATAAAGAGTCTTATCCTTATAATAAGTTAATCATTGCTACCGGTGCCCGCAGCAATGTACCACCCATTAAAGGGGCAGATCAGGAAAATGTCTATACGATGCGCAGTCTGAAAGATGCTCTGCAGTTAAAACAGGCCATAAAAAGTGCTGCCCGGGCTGTAGTTGTCGGTGGAGGAGTACTGGGTCTGGAGGCAGTTGCGGAAATGGTTGATGCCGGCCTCACAGTATCAGTAGTAGAGCATGGTTCCCGGCTCATGCCCCGTCAGCTTGATCCGGACGGATCAGCACGCCTGGAAGAGTTGTTAAAGTCAAAAGGGGTAAAGCTGTATTTAGGCGCATCTACTGAAGAAATAACCGGTGATGGCAAAGCTTCCGGAGTAAAGATAAGCTCCGGGGAAGTCCTGGAGGCAGATTTTGTGTTGTTGTCTACCGGGGTTAAACCCAATATTGAATTGGGTGCTGAAGCCGGAGTGGAAATTGCCCAGGGTATTATAGTTGATGCCGGTATGCGTACTACGGTAGCAGATATTTATGCCGCCGGTGATGTGGCCCAGTTTGGTGAACGGGTAATAGGTCTGTGGCCGGTTTCCATGGAAATGGGGAGAATTGCCGGTGCCTGTGCAGCCGGTGAATGGGTTGAATATAAAGCGCCTACCCTTTCTACTTTGTTGTCCATTTTCGATATTGAGTTTTTCTCCATAGGAGATGTAAATCTGCCTCCGGAGGAACTTAGGATAATTGAGATTAATGACCCGGTCAGCTTCTATTTTAAAAAGACTTATTTACGCAATGGCGTACAGGCAGGTGAACAAATTATTGCCCGCCAGGTTGATACTACCGAATCGATGAACAAAGTGGGTACCGATGATAGTGGTAATAAGGTACACAATAAATGGAAATGCCGGTTGTGCGGATATATTCATGAAGGACCGGAACCACCCGATGAATGTCCGGTTTGCGGAGCATCAAAGGACATGTTTGACCCGGCTGACTAACAAAAAGAGATTACAAACCCCGGTAGTCAAGTGCTTACCGGGGTTTAATTTTTAAATGCTTAAAGGAGAAAATATGCTGGAATATATTATTACCCTTCTGGTAGGGATAGTGGCTGGTGGTCTGGGGTCAGTTCTGGGAGTTGGTGGGGGAGTAGTCATGCTGCCGGTTTCCGAACATCTGCTGGGATTAAATACTCCCATGGCAGTTGGCACTACCCTTTTTGCGGTAATGTTTACGGCTATGACCGGAGCATTTGCCCATTATCGTCAGGGTAATGTTCAGATCAATAATGCCCTGCTGCTGGCTGCAGGTGGTTTACTGGGCGTATTTTCCGGCTCATATATTTTTAATCTCTACCTGAGCAAAAATACAGTTTGGTTAAGTTTGTTGCTGGGCTTTCTGTTTCTAATCATGACTTACCGGATGGGCAAAGAAGTATTTGCCCATGAACAGTTGGAAGTTACCGGGCAACAGAGGAAATATTCTGCCCTGGTTTTAATGTTGTTAGGAATAATAATAGGTCTGATAACCGGGGCAGCTGGTCTGGGCGGCGGTTTTCTGATGGTTCCGGCCATGATCTGGTTAACCGGTGCAAGTCCCTTTCAGGCAGTTGGCACTACTTTACTGGCTATGTTCCCGACTGCTGCCGTTGGGGCATTTACGAAACTATCTCAAGGTTATGTTGAATTACCGGTAGCTTTATTAATGGGATTAGGTACTATAATTGGAACTCAAATAGGTGCCCGGGTCATGCATTTAATTAACCAGCGGCTATTCAGAATTATATTTGCTGTTTTATTATGCTATCTGGCATTCAATTATTTATATGCCGGTCTTTCAGGGTTATAACCAGGTAAAGCCAAATTACCTTTTCAACGATAACTTACTAATAGATAGCCGGAGAGGTGTATTATTTGAACCAGTCTGCAGAGTTTATAACCAGTTTAAAACACAAGCAGGGAATTATGTTAATGTGGACTTTATTGTCGCTTAATGTAATGGTTATTTATGTGCTTATAAAAGGCTTTGCCGTATCGGCAGTAATTGTTTTTGCGGTTATCTGTTCTGCAGGAATATTAGTGATTAGCTTCCTGGGTAAAGTAAACACCGGCAACCAACAGGATCATAAACAATTTCAGGCCAGGCTGAATAATTTAATGCTGCAAATTCGACCTTTATGTGATGACATATATGAGCACCAATTGAACAACACCATACAAACCTTGCAGGCCAATAGTAATGATGAGTTTACCCGGGGATTGTCCTGGTTATGGGAGCAAGTAGATGATTTTTTCCTTCAGGTTGAAACAGAAATGGCCAAAGGACGCACTATGTATAAACAGATTAGATCGATTAATAATACCAGAATTCATATGTTGCAAAAAGTGCAGCGACATCAGGATGAAATAGATGACATTCTAATTGAAATTAATAACAGCCGGGAAAAATATGAACAATACCTGGATAAGAACATTGAAAAACGGATGGATAGTTTTAAAGATAGTTTGGCCAATGAAAAAGAATATTTTTATGAATTTGTTTATAAAATATTAAGTGAACAAATCAGCCTTAATGATGAAGACACGGATGTACTGGAATATTTTAGTATTAACAAATTAGGCGAACAGTTTTCTGTAATTATATCCAAATCAATTGATAATCGGCTAACCGCTTTTCAGGAATTGCTGGTTCAGGATATGGAGATTCTTTCCGCTGATGTAGTGGGTAGTATGCAAAAATATACTTTGCAGCTTATGAATCATTTTCGAGAAATGCAAGATGGATTGGAACAATTAATGGATAGATATAAAATGGATGAGGCTCTGCCTTTGCTGCGTATTAGTGAATATCGGGACATAGTATTCAAATTACACGAAAAAACCGGAGAAATTCTGATTACTTTAGCCTGGCAGGATATTATGATAGAGCGACGCTGGCATGAATTGCAGCAAAACTTGCTGGCGGTCAGGGACGAAGTAATGGACAGTGTAGATGAAAAAATACCGGCTTATATTGAAGAGATATTAAAAGATGAAATACCTGGTTTTGTTTCTATAGAGCGGACTCCGGAAATTGCCCGGTTTTATAAAGCAGTTATAGATGCAGAAGTGATTTATCAGGTGTTTATGGGTAACAAACTACCAGAAACACTAACTGACGGAGTTTATAGTTTACTTCAATTTATATATCCGTTGGAGATACTGATAAGTAAAAGTGTGCGTTTAACTGAGCAGGGTAATAATCGTCGCAAGAATCTAAAATCTGAACTTAAATCAGGTAATCTGCAAAAATACTATACCCGGGTTCAGGAAAGCATACCGGAACAGCATTCACAATTAAGCGAGTACTTAAAGGGGCTATTTCCGCGTTATTTTTTGTCTTATTGCAGCAATCCCTATCTGAGGCTTAAGCCGGAAAACCTGGAACAAGCCGCCTGGGCAGTTTTTTTACTGCTAATTGATAATCCTGATGAACCAAAAGATGAGTTATCGTTTCTGGCAGCCTTATTACTAATAGCTCATCAATTACGCAATCAACACATAAATCCGCTTAAAAGCATACCGGTGGAATTAAATGACCCGAACAAATTATCTGACATGCGTTATGTCTGTTACCAGGCTATTTCGATTCTGATAAACACCAGGGTTGACGGTGGCAGTGTCACGGTGACGGTCCGAGATCACTGAAAAAGTCCCATAAATGTCATCCTGAGGAGCTGCAGGCGAC
>DAIMDR010000016.1:0-20953 GCA_036725705.1 Syntrophomonadaceae bacterium
TCGGTTTTACTGTAGCGGTGCTGGTTGGACTTTTAAAGATAATATTTACGAGTTAGGGAGGCGTGTTAAGGTATGAGTAAAAAACAGGGCCAACAAACTATAGTTTTCACCTCTCCGCCTCTAATTTCCAGCTGGGCATCATTGGTGGGACCCAAGGAGGGGCAGGGTCCCTGGGGGGAAGATTTTGACCAGGTTTTAGATGATTATCTGTATGATGAACAAACCTGGGAAAAGGCTGAAAGCAAAATGTTAAGAGAGGTTGTAAAACAGGCAATAAGCAAACGATATTATCAACCTTCGGAAATAGAACTTTTAATTTCCGGAGATTTATTAAATCAAATTGTTTCCGCTAACTATGCAGCCCGGGAGCTTAGTATTCCTTTTCTGGGTATGTACGGAGCCTGTTCAACTATGGCCGAGAGTATGTTGACAGCAGCTATGGCAGTTGACGGTGGCTTTTTTTCCCGGGTGGTAGCGTCGGTGAGCAGCCATCATTATACTGCCGAAAGGCAGTTTCGTACCCCGATTGAACAGGGAGTGCAGAAATCGGCAACCTCACAGTGGACTGCTACTGCTGCCGGAGCCGTTTTGTTGGAAGCAGCTCCGGGAGGTAATCCCCGTATTACCAGTGCTACAGTTGGACAGGTTATTGATATGGGTCAGAGTGATGCAGCCAATATGGGCAGTGCTATGGCACCGGCAGCTGTTAAAACTATAAAAGCTCATTTTGATGATTTGAATCGCAGCCCGGATTATTATGATTTAATTGTAACCGGTGATTTAGGTAAAGTTGGTATGGCTCTGGCGCAGGAGCTTTTCATTAAGGAGGGCTTATTGCCGCAACCTAATTACAGCGATTGCGGGGTATTGTTGTATAATGACCGCCAGGATGTAAATGCCGGGGGAAGTGGCTGTGGTTCTTCAGCAGCCATGTTATGCGGCCCGTTATTAAAAAAGATGAGCGAAGGCAAAATAAATAAATTGTTACTGGTTGCTACCGGTGCCTTAATGAGCCCTACTACTTCATTTCAGGGAGAAACTATTCCATCAATTGCGCATGCGGTAGCATTGGAAAATATTTAGACGGAGGCTGGGGAAATGAATTCATTGTTTATGGCGTTTCTAGTAGGGGGAGCATTTTGTCTAATTGGACAATTAATAATAGATTTGACCAAGCCGGCTATTACCCCGGGACATATTCTGGTTGGTTATATTACCGTAGGGGCAATTCTCAGTGGATTAGGATTATATCAGCCTATCGTTGATTTTGCCGGAGCTGGAGCAACTGTCCCGCTTTCAGGATTTGGGCATTTATTAACCCAGGGAACTATAACTGCCGTGGAACAAAAAGGTTTACTGGGAGCTTTAAGCGGGGGAGTGGAGGCTGCGGCAGCAGGTATTACCGCAGCAATTGTTTTTGGGTATCTGGCGGCGGTATTATTTAATCCCCGTGGTTAATTGAATATGTGTCCGGATAAAAGAGTTCGGGTAATTATAGTTACTGATGGAGATCCAACTGCCCAACGGGCAATAGAAAAGGCCGCCAACGAATTAAAACTGTATCCGCTGATCATTTCTGTACTGGATTCAGAACAAGTAAAAGGACCTGAATTAACTGCGTATATTTTACAGGCCCCCCGTGAACCGGTTGTGGTTATGGTGGATGACCATGGTAAAAAAGGAACAGGACCGGGGGAGGAAATTATCTGCTATCTGATGAGTCAGACTGATAAGCTGGAAATCTTAGGCGTGGTAGCAGTAGCATCACAAACCCGTGTCAAAGGTGTCCCAATTGATTGTTCAATTACAGCAGATGGGAAACTGGTTGAGTATCTTTCGGTTGACAAGGAGGGGATTCCTGTGCCCGGGGAGTTTAATTTGAAGGGTGATACGGTGGAAATATTGTCCCGTTATCCTGATGTAATGGTAGTAGGTTGTGGAGATCCCGGGAAAATGGCCGGTTTTGACAGTTTGGAACGCGGGGCAGCCGTTACCAGACGCTGCCTGGAATACATTCTGCAGGGAGGCGGGAAGCATGATTAAAAAAGGGAAAAACACCTTTTTAAGCCGCCACTATGAACAAAATGTAGAAATGTTCAGTCAGGAACTGGGGGCGGAAGAAAGCTTTGATGTTATCTTTCGTGAGTTTGCGGTTGCCGGGCGTAAAAGCGCCTTAATCTGTCTGGACGGTTTAATTAAGGATGAAATATTTACTCATGTCATGCAATCACTGACCGAGTTAAAAAAAGAAGGGCTCTTAAGCTCCAGCTTAAAAAGTCGACTTATAAACACGCTGCCCTATATAGAATTAACTGCTGAACAAAATATTGATCAACTTTTATATGCGGTATTGTCCGGTTCTATCCTGTTCATTGTAGATGGAATTGATGAAGCCTATATAATAGATGCCCGGCAATATCCGGCCCGCAGTCCGGAAGAGCCTGACATTGAAAGGGTGGTAAGGGGTTCCAGGGATGGCTTTACCGAAACCCTGGTATTTAATACAGCGGCAATCAGACGGCGGATAAGGGATCCAAAATTACGGGTCAGAATGCTGCGGGTTGGCAAAAGATCCAAAACTGATGTAGTGGTTATGTATATTGATGATATTGCTGATCCGGAAATGCTCAGACAAATAACCGACCGAATTGAACAGATTAATATTGATGCCATACCTATGGCTGAAAAAGCTGTCGAGGAATTAATTATGCCAGGCAACTGGTGGAATCCCTACCCCAAAGTCAGATATACTGAAAGACCGGATGTGGCCGCCGTTCACCTGGCAGAAGGCCATGTAATCATTCTGGTAGACACTTCGCCCAGTGTTATGATTGCACCGTGTACCTATTTCCATCATCTGCAGCATGCTGAGGAATACAGGCAAAATTCAGCTGTAGGAGTTTATATAAGGTGGGTGCGGTTTATAGCCATTGGTGCTTCAATATTTTTAACCCCGCTGTGGCTATTATTTGCCCTGTCACCGGAATTGCTTCCCGCGAGCCTGGATTTTATTGGCCCCCGTGAAATGGGAGAAGTTCCGCTGTTATTTCAGTTTGTTCTGGGAGAATTGGCCATAGATTTAATGCGCATGGCAGCAATTCATACTCCTTCACCAATGGCTACTGCCCTGGGAGTTATTGCTGCCCTGTTAATTGGAGATGTGGCCGTAAAAATCGGCATGTTTATCCCGGAAGTGATTATGTATACCGCGGTGGTGGCTATTGGTTCTTTTACTACACCCAGTTATGAAATGGCTATGGCCAACCGGTTGATTAGATTGTTTTTATTGCTGGCTACCGGGATTTTCCGCCTGCCGGGGTTAATTATCGCATTATTAATCGTATTGTTGGGCACAGTACTCACGAAGTCGTTTGGGGTACCATATTTATGGCCATTGATTCCTTTTAATTATGGTGCTCTTAAGAGCATATTGATTAGATCACCGGTACCAATGCAGAATGTCCGGCCCGCAATATTAAACCCGCGGGATCGGTGGCGTCAGCCTGGACCGGCATTTAAAAGAGGAGGCGGGGAAAAATGACCCGAGTAGGCATTCCACATGGTTTGTTCTATTACTATTATTATCCCTGGTGGAAAACTTTTTTTAATCATCTGGGGGCAGAAGTAGTTTGTTCCAGTCCTACTACGCGATTAACTGTTGACCAGGGGGTAGGAACAGCCGTAGATGAAATCTGCTTTCCACTTAAAGTTTATTTCGGACATATTTTGGAACTCAAACGCTATGAACTTGATTGGATATTTATCCCCCGGATGGTGAGTATAGAGAATAGAAGTTATATATGCCCGAAATTTATGGGATTACCGGATATGATCCGGGCATTGATTCCTGATTTGCCGCCCATAATTGATATTACAGTTGATGTAAGTCAGAGCAATCGCATTTTAAAACGGGATTTGTTGCAACTGGGAAAACTCTTTACCTCCCGCGAATCCAGGATTAAAGAAGCCATCAGCCGTGCCCGCGAAGAACAAAATTTTTGTGATACGCTGGCCGGACAGGGATATACCAGGGAAGAAGCTATTCAATTATGGGAAGGTAAAGCTACCAATTCTTTCCAGGCACCGATATTGAATCTGGGTGTTTTGGGACATGGTTATTCACTATATGATGCAGTTATTAACATGAATCTGATTAATCATCTGCGTAATATGGGATGCCGGCTATGGTTTCCTGAATCTATCGATGAAGAGGAAATTGAAACAGCAGCAGCTACTATTCCTAAAAGGGTATTCTGGACGCTGGGACGCAAAATGGTTGGCAGTGCCATATATATGTCCAAACAGCCTGAAATAGACGGGATAATATATCTGGCCTGTTTTGGTTGTGGACCGGATTCACTGATCGGTGAAATAATTGAGCGTCAAATAAATGATAAGCCCTATATGTTGTTAACCGTTGATGAACATAGCGGCGAAACCGGCATGATTACACGGTTGGAAGCCTTTTGTGATATGTTGCTAAGGAGGAAAAATAACGGCAATGAAGATAACATTTCCGCACATGGGCAATATGCATATTGCCATAAAGGCACTATTTAAAGAATTAAAAATAGAAACCATACCCCCACCGCCAGTCAGTCAAAGGACTTTGGAATTAGGGGTAAAATATTCACCGGAGTTTGCCTGTTTACCCCTTAAAGTAAATGTAGGCAACTTCATTGAAGCCCTGGAACTGGGCGCGGATACCATAATTATGGCTGGCGGTTGGGGACCCTGCCGCTTTGGCTATTATGCTCAGATTGAACGGGATATCCTAAATGACCTGGGTTTTTCTTTTGATATGATTATTTTGGAAGCCCCCGAATCACGCGTAACTGATTTGCTTAACCAACTGAGATTAATAGGTGAAAAGGTCAGTATATGGCAGATGGTAAAAGCAGTTAATTTTGCCTGGCATAAACTTAAAGCTATAGATTATTGGGAAAAGTGTTATGAGCGTTATTTAGGTCGGGCTTTGAACAAACAAACGGTAAATGATTTATATAACAAGGGTCTTCAGCAAATTGATGAGGCAGATACCAAACAGAAAGTTACCCGGACGCTGCAGGAACTGGAAACCGCAATAAAGCAGGTACCACAGCATAATAATCGGGTGCTGAATATTGGCCTGATAGGCGAAGTATATACTATTCTTGAACCGGGTACCAATTATAATATTATCCGTCAACTTGGAGAGTTGAATGTTTCGATAAGCCGTTCCATTTACATGAGTGACTGGGTTAACGATCATTTGCTGAAGGGAATGGTGATTAAGTCAAATCATAAACATATTGTCAGTTGTGCTGAACCTTATCTGAATTACTGGGTGGGAGGGCACGGACAGGAAACCATCGGTTATGCAGTCGATTTTGCCCGACAAAAATATGATGGTTTGATTCAGATTGGTCCGTTAACCTGTATGCCGGAGATTGTAGCTCAGTCAATTTTAGGAAAAGTATCAACTGAGCAGGGTATACCCTGTATGACCATGTACTTTGACGAACATTCCGGTACGGCTGGTATCAGTACACGCCTGGAGGCTTTTATTGATATGCTTGGCCGCAGTCAGCACTACCCGCAAATAATATCAGAGGGAGGATTCTAAATGGACTTTTTACTGGGAGTAGATATTGGTTCGGTAAGCAGTAATTTTGTTTTAATGGATTCTCAAGGGAAAATTCATGAAAAAGTTTATTTGAGAACAGAAGGTAATCCGGTGCGGGCAATCAGCACCGGTTATAGTAAATTGAAAAGAGGTATGAGCCAAAACCAGCAGATTAAGGGAGTTGGAACTACCGGAAGTGGAAGGCTTTTGGCTGCGGTAATGCTGGGTGCCGATGTAATAAAAAATGAAATTACTGCCCATGCGGTAGCAGCATCCAATTTATATCCTGAGGTTAAAACTATTATTGAAATTGGCGGTCAGGATTCCAAGATGATTATATTAAAACATGGTGTTGTAAATGATTTTGCCATGAATACGGTATGTGCAGCCGGAACCGGTTCATTCCTTGACCAGCAGGCAGCCCGACTGGGAGTACCTATTGAGCAGTTTGGAGACAAAGCCCTGGACTCGTCCAGCCCGGTTCGTATAGCCGGTCGTTGCGGCGTATTTGCAGAATCGGATATGATACACAAACAGCAGATGGGATACCCATTGGAAGACATTATCATGGGCTTATGTGAGGCTCTGGTACGCAATTATCTGAATAATGTAGGCAAAGGCAAAAAAATTGAAGAACCGCTGGTATTTCAAGGCGGAGTAGCAGCTAATCAGGGAATTAGAAAGGGTTTTGAAAAAATTCTGGGTATGCAGGTTATGGTACCGGAGCATTATGATGTAATGGGTGCAATTGGAGCAGCTTATCTGGCCGGTGAGGTTATTGAGCATAATCGCCGGACTACCAGTTTCAGAGGAGATGATTTTGTACTTCAGGGCAAATTTAGTTCCATAAGCCAGGAATGCAGCGGTTGCGCCAATATGTGTGAAGTAGTATGCATACGCCGGGATGGATTAGCTCTGGCTTATTGGGGTGACCGTTGTAAAAAGTGGGAAAACAGTTTACAACCGGCCGCTAAAAAAACAACCGGGGAGACTATGGCCATTTAAATATAACCATCACCGGTTTCAGCATCTAAAATGGTTAATATTTCTTCTTTAACCATAGCTGAATTGGTCGTTTCGTTTAAAACTATTTCCTTTAATAACCGGGCCGGGCGGGCAGATAAAACATAAATACGGTTTGCCAGCAGCAGAGCTTCTTCGATATCATGGGTGACGAATATAATTGTACAACCATGTTTTTTGCCAAAATCTTTCAGCCAGATTTGCATTTTTCTGCTGGTTATGGCATCCAGGGAGGCAAATGGTTCGTCCAGCAGCAGTATATCACTGGCAAACATATAGGTTCTGAGCAAAGCTGCTCTCTGTTTCATGCCTCCCGACAGCTGGCGGGGATAATAATTTTCAAAGCCCGGCAGCCCGAACTCCTGCATATGTTGTTGGGCCAGGTTTCGTGCTTTCTTTTTGCTTATTCCTTTTAAAACCAGCGGAATTGATACATTATCCAGAATGGTACGCGAAGGCAACAGCAAATCTTTTTGCTGCATGTAGCTTACGCGACCGGTGTGGTTAGTCCAATCCTGTCCGTCAATAATTACCTGACCTTCATCCGGAGGGATTAGTCCGGCGACAATATTTAATAATGTGCTTTTACCACAACCGCTGGGTCCTGAAATTACAATGCTTTCACCCGCTGCTGCTTCTATGGACACCTTTTCGAGTGTATGCAATCCATCTATGGTTTTGGATATGGAGTTCAATCTTATTTGAGCCAAAATTGGTTACTCCCGTTCAGGTAAAAATTTATTAGTGAATGCTTTTTCCGGTTCAATATTTTTCTCAATTAAGTTGTTGTTAAACATAAAATCGGCATAATCTTTCCATACGGAGAGTTTCATTTCACCCCAGCGGGGGGCATCAGACTGATATTCTTTGGACAAATAAGCCTGACTGGCCAGAACCAGTTCACGATCCAGTTCGGGAATTGCTTTTAACAGAATTTCAGCCGATGGTTCCGGATTTTGGATGGTATACTCATAACCCCTGGTAGTAGCCCGCATAAACTTTTCAACCAATAAAGGTTCAGCAGCTATTTTGCTTTCACTGGCTATTATAACCGGGGTATAAAAATCCAACGCCGGGTATTCATCACGAACGGGTATAAAGTCAAGGTCAATATTTTTCAATTGGGATTCAATTCCGGTCCAGCCCCAGTAGATCCACGCAAAGTCGGTACCGGTTTTTATACTGGTAAAATAATCGGTATCTGCAGTATTCAACATATTAACTTTATTAATATCGGCATCAAATTTGTCCATTAAAGCTTTTATTACGGCAGTTTCTGCCGGTGAGCCCCAGCCACCGTAAGTTTTGCCTTCAAAATCTTTTGGAGTTTTTATATTTCGGTCCTTTGGAGAAGCAAAACCGGAAGTATTATGCTGAATAACTGCTGCCAGTGCTATTACCGGGATGCCTTTGGAGCGGGCAATAGTTAGTTCCTCCTGATAACTGATACCAAAATCACCCTGCCCGGCAGCTATTAGTGCTGAAGCGCCGCCTTCCGAAGGCTGGATGATTTTAACATTAAGACCTTCAGCTTCATAAAAGCCTTTATCGCGGGCTACATACAGTCCGGTATGGTTGGTATTGGGAACCCAGTCCAGGATAACAGTTACTTCAGTTTGGTCCGTGCTTGCAGATTCAGAGTTTTGGCACCCCGCCAGCGGGGTAACTAACAACAATAACACTAATAAAATGGATAACCGATTTTTCATTTTGATTCCTCCTAAAAAATTATGATGAAGCAGACTTTGATAATAAACGGGTTATAGGGATTGATCGGGCTTTTACCGAGTTGGCCTAATTTGATTAATAATGTTTGGTGACTAATGATTTACGGTTCCAGGGTATTAATAGAAAATTAAGCAAATCCACTATTTTTACCATTATGTAACTAAGCGCACAAATTACTGCTACCGCACCCAGGACCTGATCAATGGCAAAGCTTTTCTGCTGCAGGGTCATGTAATAGCCTAAACCTCTTTGAGCCCCTACCCATTCACTGATTACGGCAGCCATAATGCTATAAGTGGCAGAAATGCGCAGCCCTGAAAAGAAAGCCGGTAAAGCTGTCGGCAACTTGACCATTTTAAAAGTTGCCCATCTGGATGCCCCCATACTGCGAAACAGGTTAATCTGGTCGGGATCAACCAGATCCAAACCGTTTAAGAAACTAATAACAATGGGGAAAAAGCACACTAAAACGATGATAATTATTTTGGGCAACATCCCCCAGCCGAACCATAAAGGCAGCAGTACAGCCAGAACAATAAGGGGAATAGTTTGAGAAAAAACCAATATAGGATAAACGGCCGTATATAATGCCCGCAGGTTGTGCAATATAAACCCGATAATCAGAGCCAGCATTACTGCCAGCGATAAACCTGCGATTGCTTCCAGCAGGGTAGTGCCGGTATGATAGAACAGTAATTGGTAATGATTTATCAGGCTGTCCAATATTTGCGTGGGAGCAGGCAGTATATAGGCAGGTATCTCATAAAAACTTACCCCTTTTTCCCATAACAACAGAAGTAATCCCAGCGTAATTATGGCTGAACTATTTTTAGCGGTATTTATGAATTTTTTCATCTATACTTACTCCGTCCGGCCTGAAGTCTATTTTAATTACCGAAAAAACCCGCCTGGCGTTGGCCTCAATACAAATTTGATGAGCTTTTTTTACTATATCCAGTAAAACCTCCAGATTACCTTCGATAGTAGTTTCCATAGGGCCTACGCTATACGGTAATCCAGTAGCGGCAATCATGGCGATTACTTCATCAACTACAGGATAAATCCTCTCATCCTCTACACGGGGTATGATTTGCAGACTCAGATTTGTATCAGCCATTATATCTTCCTCCTAAACAAAAAAATTAATACGACTGCATAAGGGTACTCAGTCGTATTGAATCACAAAAAATATTGATCCCTACGCTGGCATTACCCAGATCAGGTTTAAGGGTCAGGACCGGACAGTCCACTCTCAGCCGAATTTGCTCAGCTCCCCTTTGTCTTGTTAATCAATTATAGCTATCCGGATTACATCGGTCAACCGGATGAATATTTTCCGAGGTATTTTCTAAGGCAAACTGTCTGCCAGCTGGTTGTATAAGGATGATAGCTATGTTAAAATAAATAGGATTTTTTAAATAATGAGAGGAGAGATTAGTTGAGATGAGTAGAGAAGAGATCACCAAATTCATTTTGCCTGAGGAGAAAATCCCCAAATTCTGGTACAATATTCAGGCTGATATGCCCAATCCCCTGGAACCAGGTTTAAATCCCAGGACTCATGAACCTTTAGCTCCGTCCGATCTGGAGCCTATTTTTGCACGGGAACTAATCATGCAGGAAGTATCAACCGAGCGTTATATTGAAATACCGGAACCGGTACGGGAACTATACAAACAGTACCGGCCTGCCCCGTTATTCCGTGCCAGAAATTTGGAAAAAGCCATCGGGACAGATTGTCATATTTACTATAAGTATGAGGGAGTCAGTCCGGTGGGCAGCCATAAATTAAACTCTGCCTTACCCCAAGTTTTCTTTAACAAGCAGCAGGGAATAAAGCGCATTACTACTGAAACTGGAGCAGGTCAGTGGGGAACGGCATTGTCACTGGCCTGTAAACATTTTGATATTGAAGCCATGATTTATATGGTCAGAGTGAGTTTTACGCAAAAACCTTATCGTCGCTCCATAATGGAACTATATGGAGGGACCTGTGTGGCCAGTCCCAGTACTTTAACAGAAAGTGGCCGCCAGGAACTGGAAAAGAACCCTGATACGCCGGGTACACTGGCTATTGCTATCAGCGAAGCAGTTGAAGATGCACTGAAACGGGATGACACCAATTATTCGTTAGGCAGCGTGTTAAACCATGTGTGTCTGCATCAGAGCATTATTGGTCAGGAAGCCCGTATGCAGATGGAAATGGCCGATGATTATCCGGATATAATTATTGGATGTTGTGGTGGCGGCAGTAATTTTGCCGGAATTGCTTTTCCCTTTATTCCTGATAAATTAACCGGCAAGAATATCCGCCTTATCGGAGTTGAACCAGCCGCCTGCCCGACCATGACCAAAGGGGTATTTGCTTATGACTACGGTGACTCATCCGGATATACTCCCATAATGAAAATGTATACCCTGGGGCACGGTTTTACCCCCTCCGGTATTCATGCCGGCGGGTTGCGTTATCATGGAGAATCACCTCTGGTAAGCCAGTTATACCATGATGGGCTGTTAGAAGCGGTAGCGGTTAAACAGAACCCGACTTTTGAAGCATCAGTATTATTTGCCCGGACTGAAAGTATAGTTCCAGCACCTGAGTCTGCTCATGCTATCAGGGTGGCAATTGATGAAGCTTTAAAGGCCAGGCAGGAAGGGGTTAAAAAGACTATTCTATTTAATCTCAGCGGCCATGGCCAGTTGGATTTATATTCCTATGACCGTTATTTATCAGGCGATACTGAAGATGTGGAGTTTTCGGATAAAGAGTTGCAGGAGAGCTTAAAAGACCTGCCATGTATCTAACCGATTATATTTATAATTTATTAATATCTCCCGATACTTTATATAAGGTGTCGGGATTCTTTATATTTAAGACCTTTAAAGGAAAATTTGCCCTATGTAAATTTCACGGTTATGATTAAAATGAATCAAGGAAAGAGAACTCAAAAAATGAATCAAAGTGTAAGGTTAAAAGCTATTGCCAGCCTCATAGAAAAGGGTCAGCCAACTGCTGATATTGGTTCTGATCATGCCGGATTAGCCAGATATTTGGTGGAAACCGGTATGGTTCAGTGGGTAATAGCAACCGAATTGAGTGAAGCACCATTTGCCAACGCATTTCAATCGGCAGGTAACAGTATACAGGCAGACAGGATTGAGGTTCGTAAGGGCGACGGTTTGCAGGCGCTCAGCCCGGGTGAGGTTGCCAATGTAATTATTGCCGGTCTGGGGGGAGACACTATAACTGGTATATTGGCAAATGATTGGCAAAAGGCAGCCAGTTTTAAGCGTTTTGTATTTCAACCCATGAGCCGGCCGGCAGTTTTACGGGAAGCTTTAGGCGGCCAGGGATGGCCGATTGTTGATGAGGTTATAATTAGGGAGAATAAACGCTATTTTACAGCAATAGCTGCAGTTCCCGGGACTGAGCCTTATAGCCTGTCACCATTGGAAATGGAATTAGGCCCAATTGTTTTACAAAAAAGCAATCAGTATCAAAGTTATTTATTATACCATCTTAATAAGTACTTCAGATTAAGAGATAGTTTGCAAAAATCCAGGCAATATAATGAGTTGCTGGCAGAAACAGAACAAAAAATTGCAGGATTGGAGACGATTTTATATGCAGGTTAAAGTAGGAGATATAATTGCCATTATGGAGCGAAACTTTCCCCTTTTCCTGGTTCAGGAATGGGATAATGTTGGATTGCAGTCAGGTTCTGCCCAACAACCGGTAAATAAGATTCTGGTGGCTCTGGATTTAACCTCCGAAGTAATGCAGACGGCCATAGCCGGAAAATACAATCTGATTATTACTCACCACCCGTTATTGTTCAAGCCCCTGAAAAATATTGATGTGGATCGTTTTCCCGGCAATCTGATTGCTCAATTAATTAAAAATGATATCAGTCTGTATGCAGCCCATACTAATCTGGATATGGCTGAGCGGGGCATTAACCAGTTATTGGCTGAAAAAATTGGTTTACAGGAAATTATCCCATTAAGTAATGAGGAAGTTGAACCGCTGTATAAATTGGTAGTGTTTGTTCCCCTTACGCATATTGAGCAGGTCAGACAAGCTATTCATGCAGCCGGAGCCGGAAAAACCGGCGGTTATTCCGAATGCAGTTTCCAATCTCCGGGCACAGGCAGCTTTAAGCCCGGAACGGGTACCAATCCATTTTTGGGTAAAGTGGGGCAATTGGAACAGGTTGAAGAAATTCGGCTGGAAACTGTATGTCTGGAGCGTGACTTGAATAAAGTATTGGAGGCCATGCATGCTTCACATCCCTATGAAGAGGTAGCCTATGATTTATTACAGCTAAAAAATGGAGGCCAAACCTACAGTTTTGGGCGTAAAGGTATATTAACCCCGGAGCTTAGTTTAAAAGTCCTGGCAGAGCAGGTAAAAACCAGACTGGATATCTCATCAATAAGAATAACCGGCAATCCGGATAAAAAGATTAAAAATGTAGCGGTAGTCAGCGGGTCCGGAGCCGCTATGATTCCGCTGGTAGCCCGTCAGAAGATCGATTGCCTGATTACTGGAGATGTTAAGTATCATGAAGCCCGGGATGCTGAAGAAATGGGGATGGGCATCATTGATGCCGGGCACCAGGAAACCGAAGAATTCATAGTCAGTCATCTGAAAGAGTTGTTGCAACAGGAATGTAAACGGCAGGGAAACGAGATAACGGTTGACAACCTGTATATCTCACCGGCTATAAAAACTATATAATGACATTTTTTAATTTAGCAGGGAAATAACAATTATACGGAGAATTAATCTGGTTAAGAAGCAGTGGAGGTGAAAAGACCAATGTTAAAAATAAAGGTTAGTAATTTAAAACCGGGTGCCAAGTTAGGAAAAGATTTGTACAGTTATGATTCAAAACTTTTGCTGCCCCGAGGTACCGTAATTAATATAGAGCATCTGGATAGCCTCGCTGCCCGCAATATTTCCGAAGTATATATCAACGAAAATACTGTCCGTCCCCGCTCTGAAAAACCTTTCCCGGAAGTATATCAGCACTCCCTGCATGTAGTCAGGTCGTTTATGCTGGAAGCCAAATTGGGTAAACCTCTTGATATGGAGGAAATCTGCCAGACTACTGATATATTGTTTAATCAGGTGTTTGATGAGAATGATTTGTTTCGTCAGATGCGGCTGATGAAGGATAAAGATGATTATCTGTTTACACATTCCGTAAATGTGGCTATGTTAAGCATACTAATTGGCCGCTGGCTGAAATGTGATGAAAAGACCATCAAGGAATTAGGTACGGCCGGCTTATTACATGACCTGGGCAAGGTCTTTATAAGTGATGATATTTTGAATAAACCCGGCAAATTAACGGAAACAGAGTTTAACGAGATTAAAAAACATCCTAAACTTGGCTATCAAATGGCAATTGAGAATCCCGAGGTAAATTATGATATTGCCAATGCCATACTTTTACATCATGAGCGGGCAGACGGTTCGGGTTATCCGATGGGCAACAAAGGTTATAATGCTCATTTTCATGCCTCAGTGGTAGCAGTGGCAGATGTTTATGATGCGATTACTTCCACCCGCAGCTATTCGACCCGATCTTCACCCTATGTAGCAGCAGAAATTTTATGGGAGGAGTCTTTTGGAAGACTGGACCCGCGTATTAGCAAAATATTCTATGATAAAATTGCCAATTTTTATATCGGCAATGAAGTGCTTCTATCCAATAATGAAATTGGGGTAGTTATCTTTGTTGACCCATCCCAACCGACACGACCGATAGTAAAAGTGAAGGATAAATATTACAATCTGGCAACCGACCGTAGTATTCAGATTTTAGAAATTATTGATTAAATTCCGGGATATTTTATATTAATTGGTAAACGCCATAATAATGGGATTACATGAATAATTTACGGATAACCTTGGTAAACTATCAATATCCGCTTAAAAAATTAGCATAATTTAAAAAAAATTATAAAAATTTTAGGTTTATAGCAGGATTTGCCGATTTTTTGGGGAATGTAAAATAGTGTTTCTAATTTCAATGCAAAGGGAGGACTATGTAGTGAACAAATCGGAACTTGTCAAAGCGTTAGCAGAGAAAGCTGAGATTACGCAAAAAGACGCTGCCAAGACACTGGATGCTATGGTAGAGACGATTCAGCAGGCTCTTGCCAAGGGAGACAAAGTACAGATCATTGGTTTTGGAAGTTTTGAGGTGCGTGACCGGAAAGAAAGAAAAGTTATCAGTCCGGCAACTGGCAAAGAAATTAATGTTCCTGCCACCAAAGTCCCTGCATTTAAGCCTGGAAAGTCCTTAAAGGAAGCGGTAGCAGCTGACAAAAAGACTAAGAAGACGACTACCGGCAAGGCTACAAAGGGCACGAAGAAAAAATAGTCTTTGAAACTATTTTTAGTTGGTAACAGGGGTATGTAATTTTTGCATACCCCTGTTTCTTTTGATTTAATCTATGTTTACAATCTTATTATTAATGAGAGTTTGCATAATTCAATAAATATTTCAATACTGCGATAGCGAAGCAACATTAATCACACCCGGAAGGATGTATCAGTGGTACCCAAGGGTGTATTCCCTCAGGGGGAGTCTCGTAAATGCCGTAGATTCCCCCTCAGGGACTACAATGCTCCTGGCACTCAGCTCGATTATGAACTGGGTTAATGTTAAATTACTAACTCTGAGTGCCGGGTCGCTATTAATGATGCTTTGCTAACGCACAGGATGACATTATAAAAGTTAACATGATAATTAAAAGAAAAGTTAATTATGTATGCAAAACTCTCATACCGGTGATTTTTTAATAGGGGGGGTTATATTTTGAATAAGGATTTTCAATCTCAATATCGGGACAAGCTGGTTAGTGCTGACCAGGCGGCAAAACTGATTCAATCGGGTGATGTTTTGCTTTATGCGCCCTTTTTAGGCCGTCCGGTCGAATTTGACAATGAATTGGCTAAACGAGGGCAGGAAATTAATAATGTGCAAATTTACTGTTGCGGTAGCATGCCTGAACCAATAATGCAAACCCCTTTACAGGGGCCGGAAAAATTCACCTGCAATAACTGGTTTTTTGGTGTTCAGGACAGGAGGCTGCATGATCAGGGTAATATGTTCTATATGCCTATTCAATTCAGTCAGTTGCAGGATGTTATTTCCAATGAAGCTTTTCGAATTGATTATTTTGTTCAACAGGTCAGCCCGATGGATCAATATGGTTTTTTCTCTTTTGGTCCGGCCAACACATATAGTTTTGAAGGTTGCCTGAAGGCCCGCAAGGTTATTCTGGAAATTAATGAAAATATTCCCCGGATACCGGGAGGTTCTGAGGATTCAGTACATATTTCCATGGTTGATTATATTATTGAAGGCAACAATACGCTTTTGTTTGAGCTTCCGCCTGCAAAACAACCGACGGAAGCAGATCAAAAAATGGCCAGGCTGATTTTGGAGGAAATAGGTGATCGTTCCTGTCTGCAATTAGGAATAGGGGCATTACCAAATCTATTGGGAGAATTATTATGTGAGGCGGGTTTAAAAGACCTGGGGATTCATACTGAAATGTATACCGATTCGATGACCCGTTTATTTCAGGAAGGAATAGCAACCGGAAAATATAAGACAACTGACCGGGGTAAAATTGCCTTTTCCTTTGTTTTGGGAACCCGCAAGACCTACGATTTTATGGAACAGAATCCTTTAATGGCCAGTCATTGTGGTCAATATACCAATAATCCCAAAGTTATCGCCATGAATGACCGCGTGGTAGCAATCAACAATGTAGTTCAGGTAGATTTATTCAGTCAGATATCTTCAGAAAGTTCAGGCCCCCGCCATATATCAGGGACAGGCGGACAACTGGATTTTATAACCGGCGCCTGGTATTCAAAGGGCGGCAAAAGCTTTTTGTGTTTGAGCAGCACCTTTAAAGATCGTAATGGAGAAATACACTCCCGTATAGCTCCTATATTGACTCCAGGCAGTATTGTTACTACTCCGCGTACAGCCGTAGATTTTGTCGTAACTGAATATGGCAAAGCGCGTCTCAAAGGTAAACCTACCTGGGAAAGGGCGGAGATGTTAATAGAAATAGCCCATCCGCAATTTCGTGACCAGCTGATTCAGGAAGCAACCCGCATGAATATCTGGCGTCGCACCAATCGGATTTAAAGAGTAAGTCGGCTGTGAGGTTGAAAATATTTAAGGAGATTAGTAGTTAAATCTTGAAACGGACTCTTCCTGACTTTTAACAGAATTAACCTGATGGTTTTAATAAAAATTTAATGATAAAAATAAGGCAGGAGTGTTGAACTCCTGCCTTGTACATGAAACTAAATATTAATAATCAAAAGCCTCCAGGGGTATATCAAGAGCTGAGCTATCCCGGTCACAAATAATATGGGAAGTATATTCAATGCTGGGAGTGACATTGCGCAGGTACCATTTGGCAGCTTCGATTTTTCCTACATAGAAGTTATAATCATGATGTTCAATACCTACTTCATTTATTCTCTGTTGAGCAACGCAGGCCATATCCAGCAGTAAATGTGAACAATGCAGCTGGGATATAGCGGTTAATACCCGCCGCCCAAAGACTGGTATCATAGTGGGATTATTATTGCGGAAGTCTACCAGGCAGGTAAGCATCTTGTCAGCGCTTACCAGGGCTCTGTCCAGATTGCGGAATTCTTTTTCCAATCCAGTCGTATAACGGTTTTCAGTGGAAAAATTCCTGGCTTCGGAAAGGAAGGAGGCGAATACTGCTCCTCTTCCCATACCCATCTTTCTACCAATTAGATCCATGGATTGAATAAAGTTGGTTCCTTCCCAAATGGAATAGATCTTAATATCGCGGGCAATCTGGGCTACCGGATACTCTTCACAAAATCCGTATCCTCCGTAAGCCTGAATAGCTTCACCACAAAGCCACCAGCCCTCATCACTGGGGTAGGCTTTACATAAAGGTGTAATTACATCCAGATATTGCTGGGCCTTTTCCTTTTCCTGCGGGTCAGGATCATGTTCACGAACATCAAAGTAGAACATGGCTTTCATTATCATAGCCCGGAATGCTTCGGTATGAGCCTTGCCCATAATCAGCGTACGGCGAATATCTTCGTGATTGATTATGGCAGTTCTATCACCGCGTGGGTTGGTAAAAGGTCTGCCCTGAATTCTTTCCCGGGCATAGTCACGGACATTATAAAAGGCATTGGCAACACAGCAATGGGCCATATGTCCGGTTTCCATGCGGGCCAGGTTCATCATTTGGAACATTTGTACCATACCTTCTCCGCGCCCTTCATTTTCCAGCGGGTTCTTACCCAGCAACCAGCCGCGGCAATTGCCATTCTCACCAAAAGACAGGGCAGCGGTACAGGAACCATGCTGACCCAGTTTATGCTCTACACCGGTCGTAATGACATCATTATCGGAAAGGCTGCCATCAGCATTAACCCAGAATTTGGGGACTACAAACAATGAAATCCCTCCGGTGCCAGCTTTGGCTCCCTCTACACGGGCCAGGTAAAGATGAATGATATTTTCAGTAAAGTCATTATCACCACCGGTGATAAATATTTTTTGACCTTTAATATTAAAAATTCCGGGTTCATTAGTTGGATAGGCTTTGGAGAGAATATCTCCTACATCGGAACCGGCACTGGGTTCAGTCAGACACATGGTGCCGGCCCAGGTACCGTCCATCATTTTGGATAAGAACATTTCTTTTACTTCTTCTGAGCCGAATGTTTGTATCAAATCGGCTGAACCGCTGGTCAGCAAAATATAGGGATAAAAAGTAGGATTGGCAGCACATAACAATTCCATTACGGCTCCATTTAGCAGATGAGGCATTACATAGGAGTCCTCAGACCGGTCTATATTGCTGGTACCCCAGCCTTCTGACTGCAGTTTTTTAAACAACGGCCCAAAGCTTCTGGGCAGCTCAACCTTACCATTGACTAATCTTACCGGATTCTGGTCACCATCCGTATTGGTCGGTTCTACTACTTCTTTGGCCATTTTTAAAATTGGTGCCAGAAAAGCCCGTATATCTTCCTTGGAATAGTAATCTCTAAATTTTTCATAATTAAAAACTCTTTCACTGGGAAGCCATTCCTGAATAATAAACTCCAGATCCCTCGTATTCATATATGCAAAATTGGCAGTCATAGTTTCTCCTCCTCATAATCACAAAAAATATAGCTTAGCGGAAACGATTTTAATTATTCCGGCATAAATTTGGCAGTTTGCAAACCTTTATATATCTCTGGTCCACAAAGAGGCAAGTGCAGGTCCTCCACCAACGCACAGGGAGGCGCCTCCTACGGTAAGCCCCAGACGCTCCATCTCATAGTACAGAGATACTATGATACGGAGTGCAGTACAGCCTACCGGGTGACCCAATGCAATACCGGAACCGTTATGATTGCATTTGTCCATGTCAAGATTTATACCGAAATCCTGCTGGAGCATAATGCCGACTCCCAGGAACTGGGCCGCAAAAGCCTCATTAATTTCCCAGTATTCGATATCTTCAAATTTTAATCCGGCTGTTTTTAAAGCTTTGGGAATTGCAACTGCGGGTCCGAGGCCCATCACTTTGGGGTCTACACCTTCGGCACTAATGGTAAGCATTTTCATAAGGGGAGTAATGCCCAATTCTTCAGCCTTCTGTTTGGACATAACTACTACAGCTGCAGCGGCATCATTAATTCCTGAAGCATTAGCTGCGGTTACTACGCCACCTTTTTTAAAAGCGGAAGGCAGTTTGCCCATAGCTTCAAGGTTAGCATCAGGAATCATGTGTTCATCAGTTTCATACAGGGTAACACCTTTTTTACTCTTGATTTCAACCGGGATTATTTCCCGTTTAAATATACCTTCCTGAACTGCCCGCGTAGCTCTTTGATGACTCATTACTGCCAGTTGGTCACAATCTTCACGCGTAATTCCGTATTGTTCAGCAATATTTTCAGCGGTAATACCCATATGACCTGGTACCATTCCATCATACAGACCATCATGAATCATGCTGTCCTCAATGCTACCAGGTCCCATACGATATCCCATGCGGGCTTTGGGGAGTAAATAGGGGGTATTGGTCATGTTTTCCACACCGATTACCAGACCAATATCGGTTTTACCCAGGGCAATATTATTACAGGCAATTTCCAGGGCTCTCATTCCCGAAGCACAGTTTTGATTAACATTACATGCATTGCTGCTTACGGGCAGTCCGACTGCCATAGCAATCTGGCGGGAACCCAATGACCCCTGCATGTGCTGATAAACCTGACCTACTACTATTTCGTCCACTATATCCGCCGGAATCCCTGCACGGTCAATAGCTGCCTTGCCGGCAATGATGGCCAGCTCTTTGGCGGAAACATCCTTAAGGCTACCCATAAACTTAGCTATAGCAGTTCTGCATGCACTTACAATTACGACTTCATTCACTGAAATATCAACTCCTTTCCTCCATAAAAAAAGCTTCAAAATACTTTCTATCTCTAATCTATTGATGGTATGGGGATCAACACAAACCTGTAATTAATGGTTACGCAATATCCACTCTCTCTATTTTGGGATTACTGCGCAAAAGTAATAAAGTTTAATCAGCCAATATCACCCCCCTTTAATGTATTTATTATCTAGCAAGATTTATGCCATTATTTCTAATAACAGAAAAATTCGAATATATAGACATTTGAGATTGTTTAGGCAAATTAACCGATATCTGAATATTCGCAATATGAGAGAGAGCACTTCCAGTAAATCAGGGTAGGAGAAGGGGTGAGAACAGAAATCCAATAAAAAACGCATGTCTCTCAAAATGAGAGGATGCGTTTCTGGTAAGATACAAAACAGTTAAAATTTATTGCAGTTTAACAATATCAGTTTGCATATTTGCAATGAGCTCTGTGAAGTTAGAAGAATAAGGGTTTATAGTAATGCAAATTTGCCCGGCTTATGCCAAATTATATTTTTTTAATTTCCGGTACAATACGGAAGGGTGAATGTCCAACATTCTGGCGGTTAAAGTCTTATTATTATTATTGGAATGCAGAGTTCTCATTATTAATTGATATTCCAGATTCTCTACTGCTTCATTTAAGGATAGGGTGGTTTCTGATTGAGTCTTATTACCTATTAAAGTAGGAAAATGATTTGGAATCAGCCGTATTTCACATTCCAAAAGGGCAAGATTGATAGCTCTTTCCAATAAGTTTTCCAGTTCACGAATGTTACCCGGCCAGTAATACTTTTCCAATAACTTGAGAGCTTCAGTATCAATGCCATCGATGTTAGCTAATAGCTGTCGGTTAAGCTTTTTTATTAAAAATTCAGTTAACAGAGAGATATCATCTATTCGATCCCGCAAAGGAGGCAGCATCAAAGAAACTACATTTAACCGATAATATAAGTCTTCACGGAATCTACCTTCGGCTACGGCTTTTTCCAAATCAGTATTGGTAGCAGCAATGACACGGGCGTTGGATTGGATGGTATAATTAGCCCCAACCGGTTCAAATTCTTTTTCCTGCAGAAAGCTAAGCAGTTTAGTTTGCATGGTTAGAGG
>DAIMDR010000017.1:0-20473 GCA_036725705.1 Syntrophomonadaceae bacterium
GATCGCTGGGTAGGACTGAAGCTACCGGTTATGGTGTAATATATACGCTGCGGGAAGCTCTGAAAGACAAAGGTTTAAAACCGGCAGATACCGTAGCCAGTATACAGGGATTTGGAAATGTTGCTCAATATGCGGCCCGTTTATTCATTGAACTGGGTGGAACGGTTGTGTCTGTATCTTGCTGGGATAATGTTGATCGTAAAGCCTATACCTTCAGAAAAAAAGAGGGCATAGCTGTTGACGAATTGATGGGAGCAACTGATAGTTTTGGCAGCATTGCTAAAAATAAAGCCCGCGATATTGGCTATGAAGTTCTGGATGCTGAAGCCTGGATGGAACAGGAGGTAGATGTATTAATTCCCTCCGCCCTGGAAAACCAGATTACCCCGGCTAATTTTAATAAAATCAGCCCGCGGGTTAAAATGATTGTGGAGGGAGCCAATGGCCCTACTACTCCCGATGCAGATGAATTAATCAAACAAAAAGGTATATATATTATTCCTGATTTCCTGGCTAATGCCGGCGGTGTTACCTGCAGCTATTTTGAGCAGGTACAGTGCAACATGAATTACTTCTGGGAAAAAGATGAGGTTCTGGAAAAGTTGGATACCAAAATGACTAATGCCTTTCATGCAGTAAATAATCTGGCTAAAACAGATGGTCTCTATATGCGTGATGCTGCTTATGTTATAGCTATAAACCGGGTCGCTGAAGCCGTTAAAAAACGTGGCTGGGTATAAAAATAAATTAAGCATTATATTTTTACAGGCTTCACCCGCTATTAAAGAAGAATTATCTATCCCCGCGGAAACTATAAAGTTTCCGCGGGGCTTTTTTCTGCAACACTTTTTTAAAACAGGAGCATTTAATTTTCCAATCTCAGCTTTGGTGCAGTTAAAGATTGCTTTTATTGCTCCTGCTGGCTTTCTACAGTAATATTAGCTGCCCCATCCATCGGGAGGTCAATTATGCGGGCTATAATACAGTTGTCATAAAGCCATGCCAAACATTAGTATTAATAGTAGAGAATTTCACAGGAGGAGAAGAGTTTTGAAAATCGGCGTGGATATTGACAACACTATTACCTATACTACGGAAATGATTATGCAATATGCAACTTTATACGGTCAGGAAAACCAGTTGAATATAATACCTGATCTTAACCATTACTATATTGAGGATGCCCTGGGCTGGGATAAGGAACATGCCAATAAATTTCTGCTCGCCTATCTGGGAGACATATACCGTAATATAAAACCCAAGGAACAGGCAGTGGAAGTATTGCAGGAACTAAAAAAGGACCATGAATTAGTGCTGATTACTTCCCGTAATCTAATGTTTCCGCAAGTACAGGAGGCTACTTCCGGTTGGCTGACCAGTTACGGTATCGAATACGACCATCTGGTTCTGAATACTACTGACAATATGCATTTTTTCAGCAAATTGGATGTGTGTCTCAAGTATGGAGTGGATGTAATGATTGAAGATCACCATGAACTGGCAGCAGAAATTAGTGAGGTATTACCGGTAATTTTGTTTGATTATCCTTATAACCGGCATCTGGTATCTGATAACATAGTTCGCGTAAATAACTGGAATGAAATCAAAATCTGGATAAGCAATTTCCCTGGTAAAAAGTAAAATTATCCTGCAATAGTATTCCAGATGTCAGCTATAAATGTAGGGAATTTAAACCTGACTGTTCCTGACGGTAACTAAAATATTGAGAGTTTAGCATAATTAACTTTTCTTTAATTATCATACTAACTTCTAAAATGTCATCCTGAGCGTTAGCGAAGGATCTACGGTATTTATGAGACTCTTCGCTATCGCTCAGAGTGACAGTATTGAAGGAATTTTGCAAAATTCTCAATTAATAATTACCGTCAGTTACAGTCAGGTTTAAAGAAATTCTTTAGAGGTGTCCCTGATAATTCCGTTTCAATTTATTCAGGTTCAACCCAATCCAAAGCAGCACTCAGTAATAACCGCCCCAGACGGTTATTCTTCAAACTGCTTCCGCCAGTAGTTAAACCGGCCAGAAAGGCCAAAATAATTGTGGCATAAAGACCATTTGGTGAAGAATCCTCTTCATGAACCGGCTGTTTGGAGACTGACATCAGCAATGCTTCTTTGGCATCAGCTACGCGTTTTTGACCAGCTGTTGGGCGCGCCACAGGCAGACACCTCCTATAAGCAAAGCACTCAGGGAACTGACCAAAGCCGCCAGCCCGGGTGACATCCAGATTTGCAGAATCAAATATATGGCTCCAAGGAGAAAACCTGCTGCTATCAGCAACATCAAGCCTCCCACCAGCAGCAATACTACTGCATAGGCCAATCGAAATAAATTCTCCTGCCATAAAGCTATTTCAGCTTCAAGCAATTCCATCAGGCTGATAATTATATTGGTAATTCTATCTGCTACCACTATTTCCGCTCCATCAAACGAGCCACCAGCAGACCAATTCCAAAAGCGGCCAGAATACTGACCAGTGGTTTCTCTTCTATTTTCTTCTCACCGGTTTCAATTATATTTTTGGAATAGTCACCCGCTTTTTCAATAGGTTGTTTGGCTTTTTCCAGAGAGGAACGCAGCATTTCCTCTACTTGATTAATTAAGCGTCCGCCAAAATCCTTTAGGTCCTGTTGACCGCTTTGTCCGGTTCTGGCCAGTTGTTCTTTCAATTCCTGTATTTCCAGTTTTAATTCCTGCACTTCTCTTTCAAAGTTTTCACTCATATATTTACCCTCCCTGCTATATATTTACTATCATTTTATCACGAATTAATGCATATATTGTAAATCAATCGTTAAGACTGTCTTAATTACCGATTAGTGAATTTTTTGCTTCCGGCAGGGATTAATTTCCTGTTACTGTACGCTATTTTGAGGTTAAACTAAACCAATAGTCAGGAGGAATGTATATGCATGACCAGCACATGGATTTTTACCAGGGTTTGAGAAATCGAGTTGTTCAATGGGCAAACTCGGGAGAAGCGCAGGATAATAAATGGACTGAATATATATTAATTGTCCCGGATTTGTTTCATTTATTATGGAAATTGACGCTTGACCCTGAAGTCCCGCGTAAGACTAAAATCAAACTGGGGATAGCCCTGGCATATTTTATCAGTCCGATCGATTTTATTCCCGAGGGTATTCTGGGGCCCCTGGGTTATACTGATGATCTGGTCATTACCGCCCTGGTGCTAAATATGATGATTAACGAAACTGACCCTTATCTGGTGCACAAACACTGGGCAGGAGAACACGATATTCTTATCCTGGTTAAACGCATTATCGAAACTGCTGACCAGATGATCGGAAGAGGATTGGTAAATAAAATAAAAGTCCTGCTTAAATTATCCGGCAGATAATATATTGTTTGCGTTCCAAAACCATAATATTAAGGCAGGCAGGTTTGTTATAATAGTTTTAGCATTTACCGGATAGAAAAAGGTGAAGCTTTAAATGAGAGATAAGCTATCTGTAAACAAAAACTATTTGATGTTGATTGCCGGCCTGGTGTGGGTTTTAGCGGGATGCATGGTAATGAGCATAGGAATACCGCTTTTAGTAAGACTGACCCCTGATAATAACTGGCTGGCACTTTTGGCCATCATCGTCTTTCTGGTGTTTTATTTTCTCATCTTTGTAAAGCTGGTTAATAAACATGTCGATCGTATCAGGAATAAGCCGGTTGCCAAAATGCCTTTTTGGTATTTTTTTGATTTGCCGTCGTATATAATAATGCTGGTAATGATCAGCGGAGGGATTATCCTGAGGGTAGAACACCTGATACCGGAATTGTTAATCGCCTTCTTTTACAGCGGTCTTGGCTTCGCGCTTTTTGCCTGTGGTACCCGTTTCCTGAATGCCTTTTTCCGTAAAAAAGTTCTCGCCGGATAATAAAAGCATCTTTTATCCACCAACGATAATAAACAGGGAACCATGATTAAATCTTGATAATTGCACTTTCCTCTTCGATTTGTCAGCAGGCAATTGGTTTTGGAGTGGGGTGGGTAAAATATCCCGACGCGCCAGATAGTATTACATCATAGCTGACCAACCTTATTTAAAGCATTTTGGATGCTGTTAATATCTAATTGCTGCTGTTCATACAAGGAGATGAAATTATTTTTCCCTGCGATTTTTGCAGCTGATTCACCTTGGCTCATGCCGTCAAAATATACCGAAGCATAGTCGTCTTCCATGGGAGATAGTGCAATATAACCTGAATACAGACCCAGCATAAACCCGATAATCAGAGTAATACCAAAAGGTTTCAGCCACGAAGTTTTTTCCCCTGGGATTAAATCTTTTGCCGGCATAATCTTTACCTCCATATTTCCTGCAGGTTTTCCCTGGTTAACTGACCACTTTGCTCTAATCTGAGCATTTCCTCCAAACCATTCTTCATAGTTTGGCGGTAACCATCCTCATAACCCATTTGCCGCCAGTAACCCGCTTCATTATTATAACGATACTCAGTGAGATATTGCCCGCCAATAATAAAACCCGAAATAAATCCAGTCAGCAAACCCACAGTAATCAGAAATATTTTGAACCATATATGTTTAGCTGATTTTTTTAATTGGGTTTCCGCCATTATCTATTGCTCCTTTTGAAGAAACAGTCTTAATCTTAATTATATGAACATAATCAAATTCTGCCAGTCAAATCTTTAGACACAAGGGCACCCTCCGAGACTGCTGAAAAAGTACCATAAATGTCATCCTGAGGAGCTGCAGGCAACGAAGGATCTCTTTTCAAGACCATAATATCGGGATTCAGCTAACGAGATTCCCCCCCTAAGGGACTTCACGGGTACCACCGATACGCCCTGTCGGGTGTAATTACCCGGCACTCAGCCCGATGATGAACTGGGTTAATGTTAAATTAATTACTCTAAGTGCCGGGCCGCTATTAAGGTTCTCAAAATGACACGTAAAAAAGGACTTTTTCAGCGGTTTCTAACCATCCCGTTGTGTCTGGCCCATAAAAAAACCTCTTCAAGCTAATCCTGAAGAGGTCTTAATATATTGTTAGGCTGGAGCAGCGACAGGCATCATGTATATGATTATATATCACTTTTTATTGTCCTCCCTTTTTAAGCACTGGGCATGAAAATATCTTTCTTCAAAAGTAACATAATCCTTATTACCGATTATGGACTTGCATATCTTGCACTGGGAAACTGCAACGTTCCTATTTCTTTCGTTTTGACATTGCTTTTCATATCTGGTCATAGCAGCGGTCATGAACACCACTCCTTTCTATTTGCCAACGATATTCAAGGCACTGTAATAGTTCATAAAACTGAACCTGAAACGCTTGTCGTTACTCCAGCCTGTTTCCTTATTCAATTAAGTTCGTTTGTATACATTATACCGTATGCTAAAAAATAATTCCAGCCCGGAATATAAGAACAAAATTGCCAATATCACCGGGAATGTGTGATATTGGCAAAGTCAATCCAAATTCAAATGTTACTTCAATTTTACTCAGTATTATCTGATTTTAGAAAGTAATTCCACCAGCTTCGCATCGCCTGTTTCCTCCAAATCATAACGCACCCGCACAGCTGGTTTATCAATCTTCATTATCCGGCGTAAGTCAATTGGAGTACCGATAACTACTACTTCCGCCGGAGAATCATTAATGGTTTTTTCCAGTTCCTCAATCTGGGTCTGACCATATCCCATCGCCGGAAGCAAATTGGACAAATGATTGTATTTATTAAAGGTTGTTTTGATGCTTCCCACTGCATATGGACGGGCGTCAATCAGTTCAGCTCCTAGTTTTTGTGATATTATTACCCCGGCTCCATAAGCCATATCTCCATGAGTCAGAGTAGGCCCATCTTCAACTACCAGTACTTTTTTACCCTTGATGGCTTCCGGATCTTCAACGGTAATAGGGGAATTGGCCATAATAATAGCTGCGGCAGGATTATTGTCCATAATGGCTTTCTTTACCGTCTCAACCTTGGCCGGATCAGCTGAATCAATCTTATTAATTATAGCAATGTCTGCCATACGCAGATTGGTTTCACCCGGATGGAAACTGGTTTCATGTCCTGCCCGGTGCGGGTCAACTACTACAATGTGAATATCTGATTCGTAAAAGGGCAAATCATTATTGCCACCATCCCACAGAATCACATCAGCTTCTTCCTCAGCCTGGCGCAAAATAACTTCATAGTCAACGCCGGCATAAACTACCATACCGATGTCAATATGCGGTTCAAATTCTTCCCGTTCCTCTATAGTACATTTAAATTTATCCAAATCCTCATAAGAAGCAAACCGCATGCAAATCTGCTCTTCCAGATTACCATAGGGCATCGGATGACGAATAACTGCAACTTTTTTACCGGCATTAGTCAGTAATTCAGCTACATAACGGGTAGTCTGGCTTTTACCGCTGCCGGTTCTGACTGCAGTTACAGCAACTACCGGTTTTTTTGATTTAAGCATTGTCGTATTTGGTCCCATAAGCCTGAAGTCAGCACCAGCGGCCAGTACCAGCGCTCCCTTATGCATTACATATTCGTTGGAAACATCACTATAGGCAAATACTACCTGATCAACCTCAAATTTTTTTATTAATTCAGGCAGCTCCTGTTCAGCGAAAATAGGTATACCCTGCGGATAAGCCGGACCGGATAACCCCGGTGGGTATAATCTGCCTTCAATATCTGGAATCTGGGCAGCTGTAAAGGCTACCACTTCATAAGCCGGATTGTTACGGAAATAAGTATTGAAATTATGAAAATCCCTTCCGGCTGCGCCCATAATAATTACACGATCTGCTTTCATTTTATCTATACCACCTCTCCAATTTCTGGCCCTTGATTAGTTTAATACTATAATTCTCAGTTGACCATATTTTTTTTACATGAATTCTGTGTACTTGTATTCTATTCTTTCCTAAATCATAGAAAATATATTTATGTCCTCACGCAAATGCCAGCCGCGGGCAGTATAAAAAGATTGAGCCGCTGAATTATCGCGAAATACCAGCAGGTGAATCTTACCTGCCCCCTCATGCTTAAGTGCCTGAACAACATTTTCCAGCAGTAAGGTCCCGTAACCATTACGCTGATAATTCTGTCTGACCGCCAGATGATAAACATAACCCCGGCGACCGTCAAAACCTCCCAGTACCGTTCCAATAATCTGTCTATTCTTTCTTAACACCAGACAGGTATGCGGATTTCTCTCCATAAAACCAGTTATGGCCGCCTTATCATCACCCGGTCCCAATCCCAACCCGGGAAGGGATGCCCATAACTCCCTCATCATTTCAATATCGTTTATTGCAGCAATATCTATAATACAGTTATCAGCCAAGCATTTCATCCTCCAGTATATATTTGAATATTTTCTATTATACTATAGAGCCTTATACAACATCGAGAACCGTCCGAGATCACTGAAAAAGTACCTTAAATGTCATGCTGAGGAGCTGCAGGCGATGAAGGATCTCTTTTAAAGGCCGTAATATTGGGATATAGCCAACGAGATTCTTCGCTAGCGCTCAGAATGACACATAAAAAAGGACTTTTTCAGTAGTCTTAAACCGTCCTCTTGACCCCCCCTGGTTACCTGCTTAAACTCTAAAATAATAAAATAAGTCAGGTTTAAAAGTTGATAATTAGTTTCTCAACAATCAAACCTGACTTGATCTGTTTTATAATAGCCCGTCAGTGAGGAAAGAAACTTTCCCCCTGTCTTAAATTTCTGTATTAAATAAACTTGGCAGTATAATCACTCTTGAAATGTTCCAGGGTGGTTAATACCGGAGCCGGGGCTGCCTGACCCAATCCACACAGACAAGCTGTGGACATAACCGTACCCAGACGTTCCATTCTGGCCATTTCATCAGAATTACCCTGGCCAGCTTTGAAACGTGCCACCATTTCATGCATGCGCTTGGTACCCTCACGGCAGGGTGTACACTTTCCGCAGGACTCATGTTCAAAGAATTTGGCGATTTTCTCAACTACATCCACCATATCTCTGGTTTCATCCATGACAAAAACTGCTCCTGAACCAAGAGTAGCACCAATGGCTCCCATAGAATTGAAATCTATTGGAGTATCCAGTAATGATTCGGGAATAAATCCTCCCGAGGTACCACCAATCTGAACGGCCTTGAATTTCTTGCCACCGGCCATGCCGCCACCGAAATCAAATATTACCTCACGAATAGTCGTATTGGTAGGTACTTCGATTACCGTACGGTTATTAATATCACCGGTTAAGGTCAAGACTTTGGTGCCTGGATAAGCAGAAGCTCCAATTCCCGCATACCATGCAGCACCTTTTTCAATAATAGCCGGTAAATTGGCGAAGGTTTCAACGTTGTTTACTATAGTCGGTTTGCCCCATAATCCTATTACCGGTGGGAACGGTGGTTTAAAACGAGGCTCACCCCGACTGCCTTCGATAGATTCGATTAAAGCACTTTCTTCACCACATACATAGGCACCGGCGCCCATACGAACTTCGATATCAAAATCGCCCAGTACGCCTTTGGCCTTAGCCTGATCAATAGCCTTATTCAATATCTCAACTACATAGGGGTATTCTCCACGGCAGTAGATATATCCCTTATTGGAACCTATGGCATAACCACAGATAGCCATACCTTCCAGCAGACTTTGCGGGTCATACTCCATAATAATGCGGTCTTTGTATGTGCCTGGTTCTCCTTCGTCAGCATTACAGACTACATACTTCTGATCAGCCTTGGTATTATAGGAAAAACCCCATTTGGTACCGGTATTAAATCCAGCTCCGCCACGACCACGCAAACCTGATTTTTTTACTTCTTCAATCAGATCCGGCTGGCTCATGGAGCGAGCTTTTTCCAATGATTTATAACCACCGGCATTTATATAATCATCAATGTTCAATGGATCAATTTTACCGTAGTTGCGCAGAACAATGCGCATTTCTTCAGCCATTTTTTTCCCTCCTTTCTGACTTATTTACATCCCTGCAGAATTTCCGGTATCGTTTTTGCCGATACATTTACATGAGGGGTACTATTAATGGTAATAACCGGAGTACCCTGACACTGGCCTACACATTCGCAAAACTCCAGTGTGAACTTTCCATCAGCAGTAGTTTCCCCCATCCTGATTTTCAATTCGGATTCGAGGGCAGACACTACTTCTGCAGCACCAGCTACATGACAAGGTGCACTTTCACATATACGAATTATATAGCGACCACGCGGCCCTACCTTAAAATAAGAGTAAAAAGTAGCTACCCCATAAGCTCTGGCCGGAGAAACATCAAATATTTCCGCTGCAACCGCAATAGCATCTTCAGGGATATAATTATATTCTCTTTGCAGAGCATGATAAGCTTCAATAAGTCCACCAGGTTTATCTTTATATGCACTTATAATATTCTTATAATCTGACATCTGACTTTGTCACCTCCCGTAACGCTACATGCGTATATTTTCATATTCATTAATTACCTGCCATTAAATAATCAGAACCGGGGGATAACAATATAACTGAAACCTCTTCTCCCGCTTCTACTGGCGGAGTACCCGCCGGCAGGTCTATAAAAGCATTGCATCCTAACAAAGAACGAAGCATGCTGGGCTTCTGTCCAGGCAAAACCTCAACTTCCCAACCATTCTCCGTACAATAGGCTCGCCCACGAACCATACGCCTGGAACCGCTTTTTTTGGAATAACCGGTTATACAACGAGCCTTTATGCGTTGATAATTACTGTTCTGCCCCAATAAATTCTGAATTACCGGAGTGACCAGCATATTATAGTTTACCGCACAGGCTGCGGGATTTCCTGATAAAGACATCAGTAAACAATGGTCAGCAATTCCAGCTGCGGAATGACTTCCCGGTTGCATTTTAACTTCCCGGAAAAGCACTCTGGCATTTAAAGCCTTCATTACGGCTTCAGCTTCATTTTCACCATTTTGAAAAGTGCCTCCGGTAAATATCACCACTTCCAGGTTGTCCATCTGCCGGCTTAATTGGGAAATCATTTTTTCCTGCCCGATTATTCCTGAATAAACTACCGGGCCAACTAAACCACCGTCTCTAATTACCAGTGCATTTATCATTGGTCCATTGCTATCCCATATCTGACCATCTTCCAGCTCCATACCTACCGGAACAATATTTGCGGAAAGGCAAACAATTGCTACCCGAGGTTGCAGTACTACTTCTACATTAGTAATACCATAGGAAGCCAGTAAGGCCATATCAGCGTAATCCAATTGGGTTCCAACCGACAACAGTAATTCATTCTGTTTAAAATCTTCACCGGCCGCTTTAATATTAGTGCCCGGTTTAATCTGTTCCAGAACAATTACTTGTTGCTGTTCAAGTCGAGCTTTTTCAACTGGTACCACAGCTACTGTACCAGCAGGAAGTATTCCTCCCGTTGATACTGCTGCTGCTTGATTATACTCCAGACGAAATTGGGGTAAACTTCCCAGTTTCAGATCAGCTATTACTTCATAGCTGCTGCCAATCTGGTCAGGTCCCGCACCCAGAGCAAATCCATCTACAGCTGATTGGGCTTTAGCCGGTAAATCATGGGCTGCATAAATCGGCTGCAGCAAAATTCTATTTACCGCCTGGTTCAACGGAATTATTTCACCCGTGAGGATATGGCAATTTTCTATTAAGATTTCCCTGGCATTTTCTAGGCTGATACCAGAATCCACCTTGTTATCCTCCTTTAGAATGGTGCGGATTTTCCAAAAGGGCAAACCGGGAAATGGCAAACTTCACACCCCTGGCATAATCCTCCGTGACCTAAAGCCGCAATATCAGCTCGCGATATAGTCTCCCCGGCAAAAACACGGGGCATAATCAGATCCAACGTAGTAATGCGATTAAATAATGCACCACCCGGTACTCCGCATATAGCCACATGGCCCATATAAGCCATCATAAACTGCGAACCGGGTAATACCGGTGCACCGTAGAATACTAGCTGTGCACCACTGTTGCGAATTGCATTGGGAGTAACATCATCTGCATCTACTGACATTCCGCCAGTAACCAGGATAAGTTCTGCTCCCTGGGCAATAAAGTTCTTAATCTCATGGGTGATAAGTTCCGAGTCGTCAGGAACAATGGTCTGTCCCATCCAGCGGCCTCCAAAAGCATTAATTTTTTCGCGCATAATATCGCCAAATCCATCTTTGATTCTGCCGCTGTTTACTTCAGAGCCAGTAGTTACTACTCCCACCCATAGAGGTTTATATGGTTTAACCATAATCAGGGGTATCGGGTTTGCCGCCAGATTTTCCGCTTCCTCTAACAGAGTAGCCTCAATAGCCAGTGGAACGACTCGGGTTCCTGCTATCATCTGACCTTTTGACACCTCTTGATTATTATGCAGAGTAGAAAATATTACATCCTGAATATTATTTACCGATTGTAATTGGCTGACCTGAACCTTCAACAAACCATCAAATTCAGCCTTCAGATTTACTCTGCCCTGACTGGGCTCAGTAATGACAACTCCGGTTCCAGCCGCAGTATTCGCCAGACGAAGTGCACCTTCGTCTTCATGAATCAACTGTTCCGTCTCATCCCAAATATAAATATTCTCTTTCCCCAAGGATCGCAACTTATCAACATCATCGACAGTTATCACATGTCCCCGTTGAAAAGCACGATACTTCTTTTTACCCGGGACGATAGCAGTTATATCATGACCAAGAGGCAGACCTATAGCCTCCCCGACTGGAACTTTTCTCATGCTGAGCCTCCTACAATTTTTCCACTTTTACTGCAGCAACCTTGTATTCTCCGGTACCGGTAATTGGGTCCAGAGCATCACTGGTTAATGCATTGGTTGGAGTTGCGGTATGATGGAATGACATCCAGATCATTCCCGGCTGTACTCTTTCTGTAATCTTTATTGCTGATGTTACTTCACCGCGACGGGAAGTAATTTTAACTTTGCTATCTTTATCCAAACCTAATTTCGCGGCATCCAACGGATGGAATTCAGCCAATTCTTTATTCCATATGCTGGCAATGCCAGGTGAGTACGGTGTAGTTACATTATAATGATATAATATACGACCGGTTGAAAGTAGGAAGGGATATTCCTTATCCGGCATTTCTGCAGGTGGTATATGATCAGATGGTTGGAATGCACCTAAGCCACGCGTAAACTTGCCACTATGCAGGAAGGGCGTACCCGGATGTTCAACTGTAGGACAGGGCCACTGCAGACTGCTGTTTTCCAGACGACCATAATTAACTCCTGCCATGGAAGGTGCCAACGAGGCCATTTCATCCCATATTTCCGAAGGATGTTCATAACTCATAGGTAATCCCATCCGCGTTGCCATCTGGCAAATAGTTAACCAGTTAGGTTGGCCGGGGATTGGTTCGATTGCCTGGCGTACTCTTTGCACACGGCGTTCAGTATTGGTAAAAGTACCATCACATTCTGCAAAACTGGCTGCCGGTAGAATAACATCTGCGTATTCCGCGGTTTCGGTCAGGAATAATTCCTGAACAACCAGAAAATCGAGGTGTTCCAGAGCTGCCCGGATATGATTGCTATCAGGATCAGTTAATACCGGGTTTTCTCCCAGGATATACATGGCTTTAACTTTACCCTCGTGAGCAGCTTCGAACATTTCCGGAATCTTTAACCCTATTTTATTGGGCAGTTCTCTACCCCAGGCCTTTTCATATTTTTGCTGGATATCCGGATTGGCAACTGCCTGATAGCCCGGATAAACATTGGGGAGAGCCCCCATATCACAGGCACCCTGAACATTGTTTTGACCACGCATCGGACATACGCCTGTTCCAGGACGACCCAGATGTCCGGTTAACATAGCCAGATTAGCTACGCTCATAACATTGCGGGTTCCACAAATATGCTCAGTAATACCCAGTGTATAGAAAATCATCGCTTTATCAGTAGTAGCATAAAGACGAGCAACCGCATATAAATCTTCCACTGAAATGCCAGTTAATTCGGCTACCTTTTCAGGAGGATAATTTTCTACGATAGCTTTAAGCTCTTCATAGTTTTCAGTGCGCTCCTCAATAAATTTTTTGTCTTCCAAACCTTCTTTAATGATTATATGCATGAGACCATTGAGAAGAGGAATATCGGTGCCCGGTTTAAGCTGCAGCCAGTAATCAGCTTCATCAACCAGATCAATACGACGTGGGTCGCAGACGATCATTTTAGCTCCATTACGGGCTGCCTGTCTCATTTTATAACCAATAATCGGATGCGCCTCAGTGGCATTGGTTCCGATTAACAACATCAGTTCTGCTTCTTCAGTAATTTCATAGATGGGATTAGTCATAGCGCCGCTTCCGAAAGTAGTGGCCAGACCGGCCACGGTAGGCGCATGTCAGGTACGGGCGCAATGGTCGACGTTGTTGGTTCCCATATGGGCACGGGTCAACTTTTGCACCAGATAGTTTTCTTCATTGGTACAACGGGCAGAACTTAACGCAGCAAAAGAATCCGGTCCATATTGATCACGAATAGCATTAAACTTTTCAGCAATCAAATCATAGGCCTCATCCCAGCTGGCTTCTACAAATTGTCCATTTTTCTTTATTAATGGAGTAGTAAGACGTTTTTCATTATAAATGTAATCCCAGCCAAAACGTCCTTTTACACAAAGCATTTGTCCGTTTACCGGTGCTTCCGGTGTTGACAGAACTCCTATAACTTTGCCATCTTTTACGGCCAGATCAAAATTACATCCGGTACCGCAAAACGGGCAAGTGGTGCGTACCAAGTCAATATCCCAGCGACGGGCTTTTCCGGACATGGACTTTTCAACTAGAGCTCCGGTAGGACATACTGCTACACATTGTCCACAAAATACGCAATCAGATTCAATATACGGCACATCGGCAGCCGTAGTTGCCTTACGGTCAAAGCCACGATACAGGTAGGACAGATTATCCTGTCCGGTCATTTCTTCACAGGCACGAACACAAGCACCACAAAGGATACATTTGTTCATATCACGAATAATAAACGGATTACTGTCATCCAACGGATATTCATGCCTTTCACCTACAAAAGGACTATCCTTGACCCCATACTTATAACAGTAATCTGCCAGTTTGCATGCTCCCATCTTATCGCAGGTCATGCAATCCAGAGGATGGTTGGCAACCAAAAGTTCCAGAATAGTTTTACGCGCCTGTACTACTGTTTCAGTTTCAGTCTCAACTTCCATGCCATTGGTTACCGGTGTAACACAGGAAGCCGGCAACAAACGATTGCCTTTAACTTCAACAATACACAAACGACATGCCCCCAGGCTACTGAGGTGAGGGTCATAACATAATCTTGGAATCTCAACGCCAGCCATTTCCGCAGCCTGTAATATAGTACTACCTGCCGGAGCTTCAACCTCCTTCCCGTTAATAGTTAATTTCACCCTGTCCAAAAATCTCCACTCCCTTCTAAAAATACCAAACTAAGCGAACCAAAAAAGCCATCTGCATGAGGCTTATTGGTTCAATGACCCCAGATATGGCTCAGTACAAGTACGATTACTTGTCCGAAGCCTGCTCCTTTCCAAACGCGGGAGGCAAACCTGTTTCCCGGTATACCCTGATGGTCATATTTCCATAGTCATGGACTTTAGGCGGATATGACTCGGAGCTATGTAATTGTATTAAACAATTAATATTATATCAGGTTTTCGACACAAGAGCGTGTGTTCCTCCAGTTATAAGATGTTTTACCGGGCTTAAAGCATGTAAAACAACAAAAAACAGCTACAAAATACCTGTATAGCGGAACTTTAAGGCTCTTACAAGTCAAAATGAAAATTTCATATATATCCTTCTATTATGCAATTAATAACGTTGGGTAATTATTGTTTCAGATATGCCAATTTGATGCTTTTTTCGTCTTTTTCCAGGTGGTTTTTACTATTCTAATTTAATACGTTCTCCATGTGAATATAAGTTAAAGCTTCGACCCCGAGCAAATCCCACTATTGTCACACCCAATTTTTCAGCCAGTTCAACTGCCAGTAGGGTTGGTGCTGAACGGGATACGATGACCGGGATACGGTTACGGGCTGCTTTAATAAGAATTTCCGACGCAATTCTGCCACTTAATAATAAACATTTATCCTGCAGCGTAAATCCTTCCAATACGGCATGCCCTATAGTTTTATCAACTGCATTATGACGACCGATATCTTCATACCTGAACAGCATGGCTTTATTATCTCCTAAAGCGGCACTGTGTACTCCCCCGGTACGCTGAAACGTAAACGAGGTAGAGTCCAATTCATGAATAAGCGCCAATAAATGCCAGGGGTCATACCTGGGTATTTCTGTAGCCAACGGTAGTGGTTCCGGCAATTCGGCACCACCTTTGCCCATACAGGTATTAATTTTTCTTGCTCCTGCCGGTAAGGTTGCCGGTGAAAAAGTTTCTATACTTACAACCAGAGGATCATCCGCCTGCAAATTTTTGATATCTTCCCTGCTATTTAATAGTCCTTCACTGAACAGATAGCCCACTGCCAGTTGTTTTGTAGCCTCAGGTGTACAGGCTAAAGTAACCAATTCATGACCATTAAGTATTATACGCAGATTTTCCTCCACTACCATATAATCCGATACATCTGATAATTTTCCCTCTTTAAAAACCTGCATGTTTCGTTCTTTAACGATATCCACCAGCATAATCAACTCTTTCTACCAGTTAAGTTCAGGCAGATTGCCTGTCATTACTTATTTAAACATATTTAATGAGTACTGGCTATTCTCAGGTGCTGGAATCTTATCAGGTTTTAAATTTATAAAACGGTACAGATTTGAGTGTCATTATTATAGGCAGTTTGCGTCCTTTGTGACTGAATAATTTGTCCGCGATCAATCGTAATTATGGAATCCCCCAGGGCATCAGCATCCTCGCGGTCATGAGTAACTAAAACTATGGGAATATTCCAGGCTTTCTTTACGGCATTTAATTCATGCCTTAAATCCAGTTTGGTTTCACGGTCTAAAGAGCTAAACGGTTCATCCAGAAGCAGCAGATCCGGTCTTACCGCCATAGCTCTGGCCAACGCCACCCGTTGTTTTTCTCCACCAGATAATTGATATGAATAGCGGTCAATCAAATGACCAATACCAAAAGCCTCCATCAAATCTTCCCGCCAGCGCAGATATGAGGAATCCTTATCCGTCTGATAACGTCGTCCAAAATCAATATTTTCACCTACCGTCATATGGGGGAAAAGCGCATAATTCTGAAACAAATAACCAATACGGCGTTTACGGGACGGTAAGTTTATCCCGTCATTATTTGAAAATAGCAGCTTTCCATTTAGGGATATCTGCCCTTCATCAGGATGTCTTAAGCCGGCCAGACACTCCAGAACAGTTGTCTTACCTGCTCCTGAAGGCCCCCATAAAACCAGTACCTGCCCTTCAAATACCTCAAAAATAATCTCCAGATTAAAATGCCATAATTTCTTTTTAAAATCAGCTTTCAGCATATTGTGCCTCCAATTTCAGGCCGGTTTAATACTGCTGGTATTTCTGTTTCCAGCGATTTACCCACAGAATCAAGGCAAAACAAAAAACGCTTATAATTGCTACCAGAGTATTGGCCGTTAGCTTGTCCCCCGATTCAACAGCAAAATAAATGGCCAGCGGGATAGTTTGTGTTCGCCCGGGAATATTCCCTGCCACCATCAGCGTAGCACCAAATTCACCCATAGCCCGGGCAAAACTTAAAACCAATCCCGATAATATTCCCGGCCAGGCCAGAGGCAGCGTAACCCTGAAAAATACCGCCAATTCACCGGCACCCAGCGTACGGGCAGCTTTCTCATAGTCGGGATTAACGCTGGCAAAAGCTCCGCGGGCACTCTGATACATTAATGGGAAAGCTACTACACTGGCGGCTATAACTACTGCCCACCAGGTAAACACCAGGCTCAAACCCATATTATGTAAGAAGTTTCCCAGCAGTCCCCTGCGTCCAATTAAAACCAATAAGCCGTAACCTACAACCGAAGGCGGCAATACCAGGGGCAGGGTGACAAATGCCTCCACAAAATCCCTGCCCCGAAAATCATATTTTTCCATAAGGCGGGCCAGCGGCAGTGCCAGTACCGCCACTAAGCCTGCACTTAGAAAGGCTACTTTTATTGATAGCCAGATTGGAAACAGGTCAATTAAATCCCAGGGTATATTCATAAATACCACTTAGCTATAAACTTTTAAAGCCATATTTTTCAAAGACTTTTTTAGCCGGTTCACTGGTTAGAAAAGTTGCAAACTCCTGAGCTGCTTCCTGCTGCTGACTGGCCGCCACTATAGCCATCGGATAAACAATCGGGCTATGGGAATCAGCCGGGGCTGCAGCCACAATGCGAACCTTTTCTGAACCAATTGTATCTGAACGATAAACCAGTCCGGCATCTACATTTTCACTTTCAACATAGGTCAACACCTGGCGTACATCCTTGGCCATAACCAGTTTGGGCTGAATCGGCTCCCACAATTTCAGGGTGATAAGAGCCTCCTGGGCATATTTACCGGCCGGAACGGTCTCAGGGGTACCAATGCTGATTTTTGCCGCTTTATCAGTTGCCAGATCGTCAAAGGTCTCAATTTTACTGTCCTTGGGTGCAATTAACACCAATTCATTGCCCAGTAAATTCTGGCGACTGTCATTTACTATAAATCCACCTTCCTGCAAAGCATCCATCTGCTTTTTGCCTGCAGAAATGAAAACATCGGCCGGAGCACCTTCTTCTATCTGTTTTTGCAGAGTACCGGAGGCGGCAAGATTATAAACGAGTTTGACTTCAGGATGCTCTTCTTTATATAGCTGCTCCAGTTCTTTGGCAGCATCTGTCAGGCTGGCGGCGGCAGAAATGTTAAGTTCAATAGTGGGTTTAACAGGAGCCTGGGGGGTTGTATCCTGAGCAGCACAACCTCCAACAACCAATAACATCCCCAACAAAAGGGCAATTAAAAGCCGATTCTTTTTCATCATTTTCTCTCCCTTTGCAATATTCCCCCCCGCTTACTCACTCCTTCCCTATGGTCGGTGCCGGGGATACACCACCAACCTTATTTTAACCAAATTAGATATTAACTATATTTGAAATTATCATAACTTAACATAACTGCATTTGCAATTATCATAACTTAATGCGACGCTACTACACATAAGTGGACAACTTTCATGCCTGTGATAAAATATAGAGAGAGTATTTGTTAAGATTGCGAGGTATGGTTAATGACCAGTAACAATTCCTTAACTCCCGAAGAAGTTGCTGAAATTCTGAAAATAAAGAAACATACCGTTTATCAACTGGTAAAGCGCGGAGATTTACCTGCATTTCGTATTGGACGCAAACTGCGCATAAACCCTCAGGATGTGGAAAGATACCGGCAGATGGGTAGTTCTGCTGCTGCAGTAACAACCCCTCCCTGCAGCCAGCACATAAATAGTCTGGTTTCTGAATTCGAACCCCGTACTGATAAAAGTGATTTAATAATTTGTGGTTTAGACCCGATTTTGGATGTTTTGGCCAGACAGATTGAAAACAGTCCGGTTTCGTTTAGAGCATACCGGAAACATGTAGGAAGTTTTGCCGGATTAATAGCTCTTTATCAGGAACAGGTTGATGTTACTGCTGCCCACTTGCTGGATGCTGATACTGAACAATATAACGCCCCTTATATCAGACGATTAATGCCGGGTATTCCAACCGTAATTATCCACCTGGCCCAAAGGCAGCAGGGTTTTTATGTAGCTGAAGGCAATCCGCACCATATAAATGAATGGAAAGACCTGACTGCTGATAATATACGATTTATAAACAGAGAACCAGGATGCGGTACGCGGGTTTTGCTGGATGAAAGACTGCGACAATTAGGAATTGACAGCCGTTCCATTAACGGTTATAACCAGGTGGTAACTTCACACTTGGCAGTCGCCAGTTCTGTTGCCCGCGGTATTGCTGATGCCGGTTTGGGAATTCAAAAAGCTGCCTTGCAGGTGCGAGGTATTGATTTTATTCCTTTACAGCTTGAAACTTATGAACTGGTTATTCGCAAAGATGATCTGGACCGTCCGGCTATTCAGAGGATATTTGAGGTAGTTAATTCCAGCGCCTTTAAAAATGAAGTGCAAGGTTTGGGGGACTATGTTTTAAGCAAAACCGGCCAGATAACTGAACTGGTATAATATTTTTTACTTAAAAAATAAAACTCGCAATAACTTGCGAGTCATAAATCATGCAATATTATACTTATTCTACTTTTAAATCGTCTAAATCAATGTCATCCAGTAACTTTTTCAGGGCTATTAATTCATCACGGTTTAAAGTAACTCCCTTACCCATTCTTGCATGTTCCGGTCCCCATTCCCGGATATCGATTTTAGGCGGGCGATCGTTCCAACTAAGCAGATTAATTTCCTTTTGCCAGCCTTTACTGCCTTCTGACAGGACTCCCAAAGGTTTAATAATTTCAAATTTAATATCCGCCATTCAAAACCATCTCCGTTCACTGATCATATCCTGTTAGATAAATAATACCATGTTTGGCACTGACAAATAAAGACATTAATTCCTTTTCTTTAATCCTATTGCCGGAAAATAGTCAGCAGTATAAAATATGCGTAACCTTATTCATATTATGGAAAGGAAGGAGACATTATGAATAACGAGGAGAGAGTTCTTAAAGCCTTTCAGGAAGCCGGCAAGCCTTTAAGTTCCGTAGAGGTAGCCGCAATTTCCGGGCTGGATAAAAAAGAAGTGGATAAAGCAATTAAAAAATTAAAAACTGAAGAAAAAATCCACTCTCCCAAAAGATGCTACTATGAGCCTAAATAATTGAAAGGAATGGGGACAGATTTACTGTCTCCATTCCTTTTTCGTACACTTTTATACTATAACTTTTCAGCAAATGATTTACCAAAGGCCATACATCTTTCGACAGCTTCATCATCGGGATTCCATTGTTCTTTTATACCTGGCTGCACTACTTCAAACTTGCCTTCCTGCAGCCATTTTTCAATAATAGCTACTGATTCGCCACTCCAGCCATAGGTGCCAAAAGCCGCCGCCTTTTTATTCTTAAAGCCTAACCCCTTCATCATTTCCAGTATTCCTGAAATAGCTGACAGTATGCCTCGATTAATAGTAGCAGAACCGGCCAGCACTGCCCGGGATTTAAATATCTCCGTGATTATATCGTTTTTATCCGTGTGGGCAGCATTAAACAACTTTACTGCCACATCAGCATTTTGCAGTTTAATCCCTGCAGCTATTGCTTCCGCCATCCTCCGGGTTCCATTCCACATGGTGTCATAAACTATGGTGATTTGATTTTCAGTATAGGCGTCTGCCCACTGCAGATACTTTTCAATTATTTGCGCCGGATTATCACGCCAGATAATTCCATGACTGGGA
>DAIMDR010000018.1:0-20409 GCA_036725705.1 Syntrophomonadaceae bacterium
TATAAATGACATTTCACTCACCATAAATATTATAATTCCGAATTAATTCTATTAAATTTCCCTCTTTGAGGACTTCTCAGGCTATGCCCAAGTGATGTTCACTATCGTTAACAACCAATATAGCTTAAAGCCTAAGCCATTAATAAAACAAAAAAATCAGTGAAAATCCTTTAATATCTGTGTTATCCCCCTAACGGGGACTTCATATGTGTTCAAGCCTTTGGCTATGAACACAATTTATGTTGCTGTGTCTATTAAGTCATTAAAAAAGCGGGCTATTAAAGCCCGCTTGTGTGTTTAGTTTAAAAGGGTATGCGGTTGGTTCTGGACCAGATCTTCATTTCTTTGGCCGCATTTATCAGTTCTTCTCTGAAATCCGGATGAGCGATATTGATTAATCCTTCCGCTCTTCCCCAGGTAGAAAGAGCCTTCATATTGATTTTTCCATATTCAGTTACCAGGTACTGAACCTGGGTGCGTGGCACAGTTACCACCGCTCCGCGGGTAAGCAGCGGCCTGATGCGGGAGTGCAGGTTGCCCTCTTTATCCTTGAAGGTTGAAGAGAAGGCCAGAATACTCTTGCCGCCTTTGGAGTGGAAACCGCCAACTACGAAGTCCAGCTGTCCGCCGGTACCGGAAATTTGCCTTAAGCCTGAAGTTTCAGAACATACCTGGGAAAGCAGGTCAACTTCCAGAATGTTATTTATGGAAATAACATTATCGTGAAGGGCAACTGCTGTCGGATTATTTGTATAGTTTACGGTACAGGACGCACAGCGGGGATTTCCGTCCAGAAAATCATAAGTTTCCTGTGTGCCCAGACAGAAGGAATAAGTACTCTTGTTAATATCGTATGCTTTTTTGGCGTTGGTAACGATGCCGGATTCATACATTTTTACAAATGCATCGCAGAACATCTCACTTTGAATACCGATATCTTTTACATCAGAGGCGGCCAGCATATTTCCAATAAGGTTGGGCATGGCTCCAATACCCAGTTGCAGCATGGCGCCGTTGACTACTTCTTCAACAATAAACTCGGCAATTTTGCATTCTTCCTTACTGGGGTCCGGAGATGGTGGCGTTGTGAAAATAGGCTGGTTGGTGCCTTCAATTATATAATCGATTTCACTGATATGAATATATTCATCATTACCACCCGGGCAGTAAGGCATGTTTTCATTTACTTCTACGATGGCAATCTTGCTGGCTAATGCCAATCCGCGATTATGGGAATTTCCCAGTCCAAAATTGAAACAGCCGTGTTTATCCATCGGAGTCGCCTGGGAAACCCAAACATTTGGCCATAGATGTTTAAAATCTTCACTATACGCTAATGAAGTAGCCTCATGATAGTTAAAGGGATTGTGGGCCACCAGACCCAGATCGCACGCCTTCCGATCCAGGGCAGTGTAATACCAGGAGAAATACTGAAAGGTTTTTTGTTCAGGGTCACCCTTAATTACTTCGGGTATCGGTAAAACGGTCCCCGTACCTCGAATATTAACGTTTTGCAGTCCATCTCCGGCTCTTTTACCCAGAGCTGCATCAAAATCGATAGGTTTAGTTGCAAACATTCCATAATCAATAAGATCATTTGATTTAACTAATCGGGCAGCTTCTTCTGCAGTGATTAGTTTTCGGCGATATTCATCCATATACCTGGACATCTGTATAAACCCCCCTCTTTTTAGTCATCCTGCCAGTACAGTATTCTAGCGGAGATACTGTTTATAATAATCATACATATTAGAATATTCGGACAAAAAATCCATAATCCTTCTCGCGATATAATTTTAGTAATTAAATTTCTGAATTTAATTTGCTGTAAAATTTAAATTGGTTTGTGGCTGAAGGGCCGGAGGCTGCTTTTCCTTTAATAAGATGCGATTGTACATCGGGGGTTTGCAGCAGAAAAAAGGTAAGTTGATTTGCCGAAATTATACATGAATAGCAGGCTTCGGACTTTAAACGCAGAATTAGTAAGAGAGGAAATGGTTAATAATATTATTCATACAAGCAGTAAAAAGTTGAAGGAGAGACTTATGTATACTACCAGAGTAATCGATAAAAATGAAAAAGATATATTTAATAATTTTGTAGCAGCTCATCCCCGCGGACATTTTCTGCAGTTATGGGAATGGGGTCAGGTTAAAAAAGGTATGGGCTGGGAGTCTTTGCCGTTAATTGTTGAGCAGAATGGAACCATTGAGGCCTCACTGTTAATTTTGAAACGCCGCATACCACTGCCAGGGTTAAATAAGTGTATTTTTTATTCGCCAAGGGGACCGGTGGTGGATGCTGATAATGAAGAACTTTGCGCAGTGCTTTTTGAAGGCGCCAGGAAAGTTGCCGGTGAAAACGGAGCCATTTTTTTAAAAATTGATCCGGATGTGCCAATTGGTGATAGTCAGTTAGAGAAAGTTCTGCTTAAAAGCGGTTTGAAAAAAAATGATACCGGTCTCGATTTTGATGGAGTTCAGCCCCGGTTTGTATTTCGTTTGGACTTGTCAGCAGATGAGAATACCTTGCTGGATAATATGCACAGCAAATGGCGCTATAATATTCGTCTGGCCAGCCGTAAAGGAGTAGTAATCAGACCCGGAGAAAATAAAGCTGATTTGGCCCTATTTTATGAAATCTTACAGGAAACTGCTCAAAGAGACCAATTCTTAATCCGCGGTTATGAGTATTTTGAATGGATATGGGACTATATGGTGGAGTCCGGTTTTGCAAAAATATTTCTGGCTGAGTACGAAGGGGAAGTTATTGCAGCTACCCTGGCTATGATATCAGGTGAGAAAGCCTGGTATTTGTACGGCGCCTCCAGCAACCGGCAACGCAACCTGATGCCCAATTATTTAATTCAATGGGAGATGATCCGCTGGGCCAGAGAGCAGGGATGCACCCTTTATGATTTTCGCGGGGTATCAGGTGACCTGGACGAGGATAATCCTCTTTATGGATTATACCGTTTCAAGAAAGGTTTTGGCGGAGAATTTACAGAGTTTATCGGGGAGTGGGATCAGATCTATTCACCTGTATTTTATTGGTTGTTTAATCATGTTTTGCCCATTTACCTGAAAGCGCGACGCCGTTAAAGGTGGTAAGTTATGGTGTATTATGACAAATGGGTGGAAATTGATACTGATGCCATAAAGTTCAATCTGCTGCAGGTACGTTCGCAGGTACCGGAACAGGTGCGTCTGATAGCAGTATTAAAGGCTCAGGCTTATGGCCACGGTGCCACTGAGGTTGCCCGGATTCTTTATCAAAATGGAGTAGATTTTTTTGCGGTCAGTTATTTGCCTGAAGCCATGCAGCTGCGCAATGGAGGTATTCGGGCCAGTATCCTTTTGTTTACACCCCTGATTGATTATTATCAGATAAAAGAAGCTGTTGAAAACCATATTACTATGACCATTACTTCTCTTTATGATGCCAGGCTGTTAGAGGAGGTTGCCGGCGGAATAAGCCAGCCGGTTACCGTTCATCTTAAAATTGAAACCGGGTTGGGCAGATTTGGATTAAATGCCGGGGAGGCTGCCGAAATCTGCCAGAAATTAAGCAGCTGTTCCAACATATATATTGAAGGAATATATACTCATATGGCGGAAGGAGGAGCAGCGAATTCCCGTTATACCAGAAGGCAGTTTAAAAGATTTCAAAGAGTTGTACAGAAATTAGAAGAAGAGGGTTATAATATTCCGGTTAAACATGTTGCCAATAGTGCAGTGTTTCTAAAATATCCGGATATGCATCTGAATGCAGTCCGAATTGGGACTCTGCTCTCCGGTCAGCATCCGGTGGGAAATATCAAAAACCCTCTTAAACTGGTTGATCCTTATACATTCAAGACCCATGTGATAGCCATAAAAGACCATAAAGCCGGGGATTATCTGGGTTATAGCCGTACCTGGCGATTGACTCGGGATGCTCAGGTAGCTGTAATTCCGGCCGGTTACCATGACGGATTGGCACTGGAAGTAGCTAATCAGCCCACTGGCTGGCTGGATTTATTTAAGAGAATGGTTAAAATGCTGCTGGCTTATTTGAACATCAGGCGATTCCAATTGACAGTGCGAATAAAAGGTAAAAGTTATCCCATCCGGGGCAAGGTGTTTATGCAAATGGCGTTAATTGAAATACCCAGAGGCGTAGAGGTAAATATCGGTGATGAAGTAGAACTGCCGGTCCGTAAAACTTTAGTGGCGGACAGCACGGTCAGGTTATATAAAAAAAGCGGACGGGCAGGCAAACAGGGAGATATTTATCATACCAGCTATTTAGCAGGGGAGGAACAGTAATGAAGAAAAAGTTGGTAGTAGGTTTATTTTTATTGTTTTTATTGGTGATGACGGTTATGGCCATTAAATCAGTTGGCAACCCGACTAAATCGGGGGGGATTGGTGCGGCCTCAACCGTGGGAGTTATTGAGATTAATGGTTCAATTTCCGGAGGGGGCGTTGATTCATGGATGGGAGCAACCGGTGCCAATTCAATGAGAATTATGAATATTATTCAACAAGTGGGCAAACGCGACGATATTAAAGTAGTTGTTGTGCGTATAGATAGTCCCGGAGGAACTTCGGTAGCTTCCCAGGAGATAGCTATTGAACTTGATAAATTAAGACAGAACGGCAAAAAGATAATTACTTCCATGGGGGATGTCTGTGCTTCAGGCGGTTACTGGATTGCCTGCAGCAGTGATTATATTGTTGCCAATGAAGGAAGCTTGACGGGCAGTATTGGTGTTATTATGCAGTTTACCAATCTGGAAGCTTTGTATAAAAAAATTGGGATCAGTGAAGAGGTAATAAAAAGTGGAAGTCTGAAAGATATAGGTTCTCCGAGCAGAAAATTAACCGATGAAGAGAGAAAGTTGTTAAAGGATATTGTAAGTGAATCCTATGACCAATTTATTGAACAGGTTTTAAAAGGTCGGGAGGGAAAAATCAGTCGGGATAAATTATTAAAAATAGCAGACGGCAGAATTATTTCCGGAAGACAGGCCCTGGAACTGGGACTGGTAGACTATTTGGGTAATTATTATGATGCTCTGGATATCGCGGCGGAACAGGGTGGTCTGGGAGAAAATTATAAGGTGGAAGTCTTAAGTGGCAGTTCGTTCTGGGACAGTTTGTTTACGGGGGTTTCAAGTAATATTTTTCCGGATTCATCTTCATCAGTACAGTTAAAGTATTAGGGGAATAAAAATCAAAAGGGGGGAGAGAATGTCAGCAATTGATAGTGTTTATGGAGTTTTATTTGACCCGGTTAATACTTTTCGTTATTTAAAAGACCATAAACCATACGGGCAGGCAATATTACTGCTGGTACTTGTATTAACAATAACCGTTGTTTTTCAAACTGCACAATTAAAGAATAATGCGGCTATTATGCCGGAAGAGTTTGGTGAGGGAATATTAGTAATTACTATAATGAGTGCGGTAATGTCAGTGTTGAGCATATTCTTTCTGAGCGGTTTTGTATCCTTATTAAGTGAAATATTCTGGGAAAAGGCTAATGCGGGAGGCGTATTAACCAATACCTGTTTTGCTTCTCTGCCATCAGTATTAGCCCCGCCACTGGGGTATGCAGCTACAATAACCGGACTTGAATGGATAGGCATAATACTCAGCCTGTTTATAGCCGTATGGGTGTTTATTCTGCAGCTGTTAGGAGTTCGGGAAGCTTTGGAAATAAGTACCGGCAGGGCAGTTTTGTTGATGTTTATGCCATTTATTATACTGGTGTTTGTCTTAATATGTATGGCGGTACTTTTTGCTACAACATACAAAGGGTTCTAATCTGGAAATTTATTGAAATAATTATTTTGCCGGCAGGATTTTCTTAATTAAGTGACGAACATGAAATTTAATAAATATTTTAACGGCATGAGGAGGAACCTATGGGCAATCGCATTTTGATTGTAGATGACCAAAAAGGGGTCAGGCGTTTGTTAGAAGAGTTATTCAAGCGAGAGTCATGGGAGGTTTTCGTAGCCGCTGACGGGCTGGAAGCAATTACAGAAGTTGAACGGGTTGATCCGGATATTGTGTTAATGGATATGAAAATGCCTAATATGAATGGTCTGGAGGCCTCGGAGCAGATTTTATCCCGCTTTCCTGATATGTATATTGTAATGATGACGGCTTATGGAGAAATGGATGTGGTTAAACTTGCTCTGGAAACCGGAGTAAAAAGATGTGTTACCAAACCATTTGACATAATGGTATTAAGAGATTTAGTTAATGAATTAAGGATGGAACGGGTACAATAAATAAAGAGGTGGTTTTTAATGGCGCTGGTTCCAGTAAACGATTTATTAAGAAAAGCGGATCAGGGAAAATATGCAGTAGGGGCCTTTAATGCCAATAATATGGAGATTATTCAGGCGATTGTACAGGCGGCTGAACTTGAAAATTCGCCGGTAATCATGCAGGCCAGTCAGGGAGCAATCAATTATGCCGGTCTGGAGTTTATTTCTCAAATGGTTAAAATTGCAGCCAATAATACTCATGTACCGGTAGCGCTGCATCTGGATCATGGAACTGACTTTGAACAGGTAATTCGCTGTATTTACAGTGGATTTTCATCGGTTATGTTTGATGGCTCCAAGTTGCCCCTGGAGGGAAATATCGCTGTTACCAGAAAAGTTTTGGAAGTTGCCCGGCCACTGGGGATTTCTGTAGAGGCTGAATTGGGGAAAATAGGTGGAACCGAGGATGATATTCATGTCAGTGAGCGGGAAGCGATGTTTACTGATCCTGACGAAGCGATAAATTTTGTGCAGCAAACTGGAATTGAGAGTCTGGCTATTGCCATTGGTACTGCTCATGGTCAATATCAGGGGGAGCCCAGGCTGGACTTTGATCGTCTGATAGAGATCAAAAAAGCCGTACAAATCCCGCTGGTTTTGCATGGTTCATCGGGAGTACCGGACGAATCAGTGCAAAAGGCTATTTCCCTGGGTATCTGCAAAGTCAATATAGATACTAACATAAGGGAAACATTTGTGGGTGAAATGCGTCGCGTACTTGACCTTAATCCAACCGAGATTGATCCCCGTAAAATATTAGGCCCTGCCCGTGAAGCAACCGTTGCAATTATCAGGGAGAAAATCAGGGTTTTCGGCAGCAGTAATAAAGCTTAACTGGCTGGCTGGTTTGTTTCCCAATAGGATGAATATGGTCTGGGACCCTTCAGTATAAATATTATGATTCATGAAGGAGGTTTGGTTTTGCGTATTTTTATTGATTCTGCTAATATAGAAGAAATCAGGGAAATCAATGATTTGGGTTTCCTGGCCGGGGTTACAACCAACCCCTCCCTGGTAGCCAAAGAAAAAAGGGACTACCGTCAGGTGGTTCGTGAAATTTGTGCGATTGTTAATGGTCCGATTAGTGCGGAAGTCTTATCTATGGACTATGATAGTATTATAAAAGAGGGTGAAGACCTCGCTAAGATTGATCCCAATGTAGTTATTAAAGTCCCCCTTACTGAAACGGGATTAAAGGCCATTCACACTTTTAAGCAAATGGGCATCCCCACCAACGCTACTTTGGTTTTTTCAGCTAATCAGGCTTTACTGGCAGCCCGGTCGGGCGCTTCTTATGTGAGTCCTTTTCTGGGCAGGGTTGATGATAATGGTAATGATGGTATGGCGCTGTTGGATGATATCATTACTATTTTTGATCAATATCAAATTACAACTGAAGTAATTGCTGCCAGTATCAGGCATCCGATGCATGTTGTCCAGGCAGCCAGAATGGGCTCCCATATTGCTACCATACCTTATAAAATTATCAGGCAAATGATCTTGCATCCTATGACTGATGCTGGAATAGAAAAGTTTATGAATGACTGGAAACAGGCCTTTTAGAAACGACGGGAGGGTTTTGATTGGAAAGGGAATTAGCCCTTGAGTTTGCCCGGGTAACCGAAGCAGCTGCTCTGGCAGCAGCTTGTTGGGTAGGTAAGGGTAATAAAGAAGCAGCTGATGGTGCAGCAGTAACTGCCATGCGGGCTATGTTTGATACGGTTTCAGTAGATGGATTGGTAGTTATTGGTGAAGGAGAAATGGACGAAGCCCCCATGCTGTATATTGGTGAAAGAGTAGGAATGGGTGTGCCGCCGGCAGTAGATATTGCCGTTGATCCGTTGGAAGGAACCAATATTGTGGCCCGGGGTTTAACCGGAGCGATAGCTGTACTGGCAGCCGCTCCCCGGGGATCATTATTGCATGCACCTGATATGTACATGGAAAAAATTGCTGTGGGGGCAGAATGCAAAGGCCGGGTTCACCTGGAGGCACCGGTCAGGGAAAATGTGCGTCAGGTTGCCCGGGCATTGGGTAAATTGGTAAGTGAAGTAACCGTAGTAGTATTGGACAGGCCCCGCCATGAGCAGATAATTGAAGATATCAGGCGGGTAGGGGCCAGGATTAAACTTATTACTGACGGAGATGTTTCTCCCGGTGTGGCTGCCGGCTATGATGATTCCGGGGTAGATATGCTGATGGGAATCGGAGGAGCACCGGAGGGGGTTATTACGGCTGCGGCCCTGAAATGCCTGGGGGGAGATTTTCAGGCGCGATTATGGCCGGAGGAACAGAGTGAAATAGATCGTTGTCATCGGATGGGCATAACCCGCATTGATCAGGTTTTCTCCCTGGATGAATTGGCCAGGTCTGATGATGTTATATTTGTAGCAACAGGCATTACCGATTCTTTTCTGCTGAAAGGGGTACGCTATTATAAACGCCGGGCTATTACGCAAACACTGGTTATGCGGAGTACTTCGGGCACCATTCGTCATATAGAAGCCAATCATAATCTGGACAGGAAACCCCTTTTTAAAGACCAACGTATAAAAACCCTTCTGGCTCAGGATAAAAATTTCCCTAATGAGTAACGAGTCAGGTTTTAATTGGAAAATACTAAATAGCTGACTACATAAGTGTGCTTTTATCTATTTTCAGTTGGGTATTAATTTCTTTAATAGTTATTTAATTAATGGGATATATTTGAAAGGAGGAAAATTTTGGCTAACCTTAATATCTCGGAACTGGAAAACAAGACTATTCTGGAGTTGTATCAAATTGCCCGGGATGTCAATTTAACCGGCTATTCCAAATTGCGGAAAAAGGAACTGATTTTCGAAATTACCAAGGCAGTAACCAAGGCTGATGAATTACTGCAGGCTTCGGGGGTATTGGAAATTATGCCGGATGGGTACGGCTTTTTAAGGCCTTTTACCTATTTGCCCAGTCAGGATGACATCTATGTTTCCCCTTCGCAGATTCGTAAGTTTGAATTACGTACCGGTGACCGGGTTGGCGGGCAGGTCAGATCACCAAAAGATAGTGAAAGATTTTTTGCTTTGCTGAGAGTGGAGGATGTTAACGGGTTTTCACCGGATGATTCGGTAAAAAGAATTCATTTTGATGCCCTTACTCCACTTTATCCAACCGAAAGAATTACTCTCGAAACTGAGTCCAAAGAGTTTTCCACGCGTATAATTGATCTGGTATCCCCGATAGGTAAAGGACAACGCGGGTTAATTGTTTCACCGCCCAAAGCCGGTAAGACTATTTTACTGCAGAAAATTGCTCAGGGGATAACCACTAATCATCCGGATATAGAATTGTTTATTCTATTGGTTGATGAACGTCCGGAAGAAGTTACTGACATGCAGCGTTCAACCAAAGCGGAAGTGGTTTCCTCAACCTTTGACGAACCTCCGGAGAATCATGTCAAGGTAACGGATATGGTTTTGGAGAGAGCCAAGCGTCTGGTAGAACATAAAAAAGATGTAGTTATTCTGATGGACAGTGTTACCCGTTTGGCCCGGGCACATAATCTGGTGGTACCTCCCAGCGGCAGAACTCTTTCCGGTGGTATTGATCCCGCTTCACTGGATAAACCCAAGCGGTTTTTTGGCGCAGCCCGTAATATCGAAGAAGGCGGCAGTCTGACTATAATCGCAACGGCTCTGATTGAGACCGGTTCGCGCATGGATGATGTAATATTTGAAGAGTTTAAGGGTCGGGGCAACATGGAACTGGTTTTGGATCGCAAGCTGGCAGAACGCAGAATATTTCCAGCTATAGATTTAAAACGCTCAGGGACGCGTAAAGAAGAACTGCTGCTGACCAGTGAAGAAATGGACTTAAGCTGGAATTTAAGGAATTATTTCGGCGAATCATCTCCGGTTGAAACTATGCAAATGATGATTGATACTTTGAAAAAGACACAATCCAATAGTGATGTAGTAAGAGCAGCCCCGCATGTATTCGGGAAATCAAATGGTTATCGGGGCAGATAACCTGAATAAACCTTCTCATTTCTGTCAAAAATAAGTACAAGCCCGTTTTGGGCAGCAGAAATGAGGTGTAAAAGTGTATTACCGATTAACGGGCATTCTAACCCTGATAATTTTTTTCATGGGAACTATGCTCAACCCGGCATATTCAACTTTAAACCGTGGAAACTTTATTCCGGTTAACCATTCAAAAAGCTCCTCTGCCAATACTATGGTTCGTTATTACCAGATAAAAAAAGGCGATAACCTATGGAATATTTCACGCAGTTTCAATGTGAACCTGTCACAACTGATGGCCCTGAACCATGTAGATGATAATACCATTTTGTCAGTAGGACAAAAACTGAAAATACCTTCTTCAGCGGGACGAATTCATTATATCCGCAAAGGTGAGACTATGTGGGATATTGCTTCCCGTTATGAAGTAAGCGTGGATGGTTTACTAAGTGTCAATCCCAGTAAAAATCCAACCAGACTGGCTATAGGAGATCAATTGATTATTCCCGAAATCGGGCAGCCGATGACTCCGCAGGTTAGTTCCCGGGGAATGACCATAACCGGGGTTTTTTCCTGGCCGATAATGGGGGTAATTACCTCCGGCTTTGGCTGGAGAAAATCAGGTTTTCATCATGGGATAGATATTGCAGGCGATATAGGTGACCCGGTCAAAGCCTGCGGGCCGGGCAAAGTAGTTTTTAACGGTGTAAAACCAGTTTACGGCCGAACCATTATTGTCGAACATGCGAATGGCAAACAGAGCTGGTATGCTCATTTGCAAAAGACAGCTGTAAGTGAAAGACAAAAGGTATATCGTGGCCAGACTATTGGTTATATAGGTATGACCGGCAGGACTACCGGTCCACATTTACATTTTGAAATACGCAATGATAAAGAGAGCCTCAATCCATTAAATTATTTGGCACGCTAGAGTTTGTTTAAAGCCTTCTCTAAGAGAGTTTTGCATTTGGATAAATAACAAGTGTTTTTCATGGATGTCACCCTGAGACAATGCTGAAGGGGCTGGGAATTTGCTATCACTCAGAGTGACATATCAGGAAATTGTAAATTATGTGCAAAATCCTCATATAAATCAGGGGGCTTTTTTTATGTCCTGACATAAGTTAGGCTATAGTAAATGAATAAGGATGAGGATTAAAATGTATTCTATTCTATACGCCAACGAGAAAGATGAACTTCTGGAATATCCTGCCATAACCATGTTGGGACGAACCGGCGGAGATTGGGTAGAGCCGCTGACCGATGAGATGATTCCGCTGCCCAAAGGGGCCTCCCTGGTGACGATTCCTGATCATATTCCAGTTGGTATTGATGCCTTTGAAAAATTAACCTATTTTGAATCGGATTTATCCGGCAGCGGCAGGCATGCATTTGCAGTTGCTGCTTTGCTGCCACAAGGATTTACCCGGATATTATTGCCGGCCTGTGTTAACACCCGCAGCGGAAAGAGCTTGCCTTTGTTTGGCTATGCAGCAGTAGGAATGAAGCAGGGAAAGGTTTATGTGGCGGCTGTCCAGACTGACCAGTATCGTAAATGGCATCCTGCTTTTTACAATACAGAGCGCTTACCAGTCAGAATAGATGGTATGCTGAAAAAGTTTCCGCATAATAGAATCGTACATCAGCTTGGCCGCTGCGCTTTACAGTACGGTTGTTTCACTGCCCAGAATATCTTTTATGAGCGTTGGGAGGGAGGCATACCTACTACACCCACCTGTAATGCTGATTGCATCGGCTGTATTTCCGAAAACCATTCCGGGGTGGATTCACCACAGGAACGGCTGAAATTTTCTCCTGAAGTCAGTGAGATTGTTGAATTGGGTGCTTATCATCTGACTAATGCCCGGGAAGCAATTATTAGTTTTGGTCAGGGTTGCGAAGGGGAACCAGCTTTGAGTGCGGTTAAATTGTCTGAGTCTATCCGACTGATGCGTCATATTACCCCGCAGGGGACGATAAATATTAATACCAACGCCGGATATACTGCGGGGATAAGGCAGATCACCGAGGCAGGACTGGATGCTATGCGGGTTACCCTGTTTTCATTTAATGAGGATAACTATAACCGCTATCACCGGCCCCGTGGTTATAATTTGCAGGATGTCAGGGAGTCCATTGCAGCGGCTTTGGATAATGGGGTACAGGTATCGCTTAATTTACTGACTTACCCCGGTTTTACTGATCAGGAGGGTGAAATTGAGCTGCTGTTGGATTTTGTGCAAAAGTATCCTCTTTATATGATTCAGTTACGCAATTTGAATATTGACCCCGATTATTTTCAGCAACATTTTGCTCAGCAAGAACCCGGCGTCGGCATCATCTCCATGTTGAGCATTCTGGCCCGGGAAGCCCCCGCAGTTAAAGTCGGGTCCTATACTCATCCGGTTAATGGACGCGGATGACGCAGATGGACGCAGATTTCCGCGGGTTATTATGATTATAAGGGCCAATTTGTTTGTGGTGAGGTTGGGGATGAGGGTCGAGAAAGAGTTTTTAATAGACACTGATAACACTGATTTTAAGGGATTTCCACAGATATTTTTTATTTTTAATGGGCATCGGGTTTTTTATGGTGAGGGAGATTATGGTTATAAGGAAGTTTTATCAATTTTTTTGAACCTGCTACATTAATTGCGAAGCCCTATGGGCGGAGCATCCGTGTCCCTGAAAGGGGATTTTGCCTGACTGATTCTGACTGAACCTGACGGTTATTTTAATTATTTTTGACACAGATTCACACTGATTTTAATAAGATTTTCACGGATTTTTTATTATTTAATATGGCGAAAGGTTATTTATGGTGAGTGAGAAGCTGGTTATGAGATAGTCTTGTTAGTAATTTTTAATAGACGCGGATTATTTAGATTTTCACGGATTTTTTATTACGCTGATTATTATGATTCTGTATGATTTTATTTGATTAATTTGGTATTGGGTTTTTATGGTGAGTGAAATGACCGGGCAATTGTCATAGGGAGGCTGAATAGTTAAAATAGATGTAACAGTGAGAGTCAGGTTAAAGTCAGGTTCAGAAAAGTGAATCTGCTTGTTTTACTCCTCACTACTTACCCCTCACCCCCACTATTATAGATATATAGAAAGCAGGAGATTTAATGGATAAGAAGGGACCTTTTACTTGTAAAGAATTAAAGAGCATTGCCCCCGGAAATCAGGTTTGGGGGAAGTACCTGATATTGGAGAAAAATTCGCGGCGCAGCAAGGATGGCCGGGAAATTATTAATTTAAAAATCGGCGATGCCAGTGATGAAATAGATGTAGTGGTATGGGATAATTGCTCCGTTACCGGAGATATGGACAATGGTATTCTGATTGGTTTATTGGGTGATATGGGTAATTATAATAATCGTGTCCAGGTAACCGCCAGACGCATAAAAGTTCTGGATGAGGATATTACTCCCTACATAAAAAAACCTGATATTGATATTGCTTCTCTGACTGCTGAATTCAGAGAAATGCTGGCGGCTATCAATGATCCGAATATAAAAGCCTTGTTAGAAAAGATATTTACAGAGGAAATCAGGGAGAAGTTTTTTCATTCAACTGCAGCTAAAAAAGTGCACCACAATTATCCGGGAGGATTACTGGAACATACGGTAACCGTGACCAGGTTATGCCGGGAGTCTGCCAAAAATTATCCCATGGTAAATCAGGATTTGCTGGTAGCCGGAGCATTGTTGCATGATATAGGCAAAATGGATGAATATGAGATGAAAGTAGTTGCTGATTACACTGTGGAAGGCAAGTTGGTCGGCCATATTATTTTGGGAGTAGAGCGAATTAATACTGCCATTAATGATATTCGCCGGGAGTCGGGTGAATTTCCGGCAGAGTTGGAGTTAATGATTAAACATATGATTTTAAGCCACCATGGCAGTCTGGAGTTTGGTTCACCGGTTATACCTCTGTTTCCGGAGGCTTTCTTATTACACATGATGGATAACCTGGATGCGAAAATGTTCGTGTTCTGCAATAAGGTTAATGACGAAGACGGCGATAAATATTTCACTAATTACGATAACTTCTTTGGTCAGCAGTTTTTTAAGTACCGTTATAGTCGGGATGAAGGAGAAGAATTGCCGACAAAGGATAGTGTAGAAGATTAGGAACGGAGACGGCGGAGACGGGGGGACGTTTTATAAAATGTTGATTGCAGCGGAGGTGCGTCCTGCTTTGACTAATATATTCCTGCATGTTAGTATATAAATACAAAAGGAGTTACCGCTTGTCGTGAGGAGGTAGGTCCTGAAAAGGTTTAGACCGCCTTACACAAAGGCGGTCTAGTTATTTTCTGTGCAGTATACACAGGGTAATAACTCCTATGATTACCAGGCAGAATTGAAACAATTCGTTATATGTAATCATAAGTATCACCCCCCTTGCCGGGAAGTGACCAACCGCCTAACGGTAACTCCTATCATATTTTAACATAGAACATAAGTTCTGAATATACCCGAGGTTTATTTATTAATTTCGCTCGGCTCGATCGGATAACCGAAAAGCTTACATGTTTCCCACCCCCGAATAGTAGGAGAGTTACTGACACGATTGGCATTAACATAAAAAACCCCGTACCTGTTAAAGTACGGGGTTCATGGTTAATCTCTTAAATTACAGTTCCCGGCTAAGGTCTTCTTTGGTAGTGGACGCTGTTGCCGGTGATTAAATTAATGTAATAAAGATTTTGTATTCCTATTGCATGGAACCTTGAAAGTTTTGGGATTGCTGCTGTTGTATGGCTTGCATTCCCTGGTCCACAAATTTCTGCTCATTCGGATTAAGCATATACAGCAGTTGCTGCAGTTCTCCAACATGATGCCTTTCCTCGTCGGCAATGTGGATCAGAACTTTTTTAACCCTTTCATCGGTAGTGGCGTTGGCATGAGCTTCATAAACGATGATCGCTTCCATTTCTCCGACAATATCTACCCGCAGAGCTTGAATCAGTTCCGCGGTCGTCATTTGTTTGTTTACATTAGCGACAAAGGGGTCTCCTATTAATGCCAAAACTGGTCCCTCCTTTTGTATATGTGTTCGAATTTAAAAGCCGGTTTAATATAAACCTAATCTCTAACTAGTATTTGATACTTTGCAGATTTACATTCATAGCTATAGTAGATTAGACATTAAATAGAAGGTTTTAAATACTATGATATTGCTGGGTGAGAATTTTGCATAATTCAAATAAATCCTTCAATACTGTCACTCTGAGCGATAGCGAAGAGTCTCATAAACACCGTAGATCCTTCGCTAACGCTCAGGATGACATTTTAGAAGTAGTATGATAATTAAAGAAAAGTTAATTATGCAAAACTCTCGATTAACAAGAGAAAGCATTCTTTTACTTGTATTTTGATATGATTACTGCTATAATTTTTTTTGCAGTTTGCTTTAGTACAGGCAAAATGTTATGTATTAATAGATATTTTCCCAAAGTGAGGTGAACACGGTGAAGGACAATATACATCCTCAGTACCATCGGGCCTTAGCCAGATGTGCTTGCGGCAATGAGATTGAAACTGGTTCTACAAAGGAAAACATAAAAGTGGAGATATGCTCCAAATGCCACCCGTTTTATACCGGAAATAAATCCAGACTTGTAGATACCACCGGACGAGTTGATAAGTTCAAAAAGAAGTATGGCTTAAACTAGCGGGTAATGCTTGATAGCAGAGGAGTTCCTCTGCTATTTTTGTATATCGCTTTTATGTATAGTTTTATATAGGAAGGCAGGTGGATGTTGTGAAGCCTTGTTTCCAGTACGGAGGTATGGCAGTTATTGAAGGGGTTATGATGCGTGGCCCCGAAAATGCTGCTGTGGCAGTACGAAAACCCAATGGAGAAATAGATTTGGAAAAAGAACCGGTCAGCGGTATCGCCTCCCGTTATCCATTCCTGAAATGGCCTTTTATTCGGGGGACTTTTGTGCTCATTGATTCCATGGCTCTGGGTATCCGCATGTTGAATAAATCGGCCAATATGTCCATGGATGAGGAAGAAGAAGAAATTACTCCCATGGAAATGCTGGTTACCGGATTGCTGGCTTTTGGACTGGCTATACTGCTGTTCGTTATTTTACCTACAGCCGCAGTTCATTTTACGCAGGCCTGGTTGGGTGGAGTGGTTGCCCAGAATCTGGTGGAGGGCATGCTCCGGATTGCTTTTTTCCTGTTATATGTCTATACAATTTCCCGTATGGACGAGATTGAACGGGTGTTCATGTATCATGGAGCGGAACATAAGTCCATTCTGACTTTTGAGGCTGGTGAAGAGCTGACGGTTGAAAATGCCCGTCGTCATTCTACCCGTCATCCCCGTTGCGGTACCAGCTTTTTATTGATTGTTATGATATTGTCGATTTTGGTGTTTGTTTTCTTAGGAGAGGGAACTCTCTTTTATAGAATCTGGACGCGATTAGCGGTGTTGCCTGTTATAGCCGGTCTGGGTTATGAGTTTATCAAGTTTTCCGGACGGTTTTATCAGAATCGCTGGGCCGGCTGGCTTATTGCCCCTGGGTTATGGTTACAGGGTCTGACTACGCGGGAGCCGGATGATACGCAGCTGGAAGTTGCTTTGGCCGCTTTAAAAGCAGTGCTGGCAGCAGATGATCAGTCTATAATTATGGATGACTCTTTAGCTCCATTGGGAGCTGCTCATTAAGTTACCCTTTATTTGAGGAGGATAAAAAATGCTCGATAAGTTACAAAGTCTTGAGGATCGTTATGATGAGTTAATTGAATTATTAAGCAGTCCGGAGATATTGGCTGATCAGAATCAATTTCAGAAGTATGCCAAAGCCCGGGCAGATATGGATGAAGTAGTAAGTCATTTTAAGGAATATAAATCTGTAGCCCGGCAATTGGAAGAATCACGGGAAATGCTGGCTGAAGATCAGGATGAGGATTTCCGGGAAATGCTCATCGAAGAAAGTCAAATGTTACAGGAACGATTGGCAGAACTGGAACAGCAGTTGAAGGTGCTGTTGCTACCCCAGGACCCCAATGACCAGAAGAGTGTTATTATGGAAATCAGGGCCGGGACCGGGGGGGAAGAGGCCGCCCTGTTTGCCTCGGATTTATTCAGAATGTATTCGCGTTTTGCCGAAGAACATGGCTGGCGCGTAGAAATAATGGATTCGCATTATACAGATATTGGCGGAATAAAGGAAATTATTTTTGTTATTGATGGACGGGGAGCATATAGCAAGCTTAAATATGAGTCAGGGGTGCATCGGGTGCAGCGAATTCCCAGTACTGAGTCAGGTGGCCGGATTCATACTTCAGCAGCAACGGTAGCAGTATTACCGGAGGCGGAAGAAGTTGAGATCGAAATTGACCAGAATGAGTTGCGTATTGATGTATATTGTTCCAGTGGTCCGGGGGGGCAGTCAGTAAATACTACCCAGTCGGCGGTACGGATTACGCATATCCCTACTGGTATAGTGGTAACCTGTCAGGATGAGAAATCACAGCATAAGAATAAGGCCAAGGCTCTGCGTGTATTGCGTGCCCGGGTTAAAGAGATAATGGAAGAAGAGAAGAATGCCGAGTTGGCTGGAAACCGCAAGAATCAAGTCGGCAGCGGTGATCGCAGTGAACGTATCCGTACTTATAATTTTCCGCAGGGACGGGTAAGCGATCATAGAATTAATCTAACCCTGCATAAGTTGGATTTAATTTTGGATGGGCAGCTTAATCAGATTGTAGATGCGCTTATTACTCATGATCAGGCAGAGAGATTAAAGCAGGTGGATTAAGTGGCGCAAGTCTGGAATATAAAAGAATTGTTGGAGTGGACTACCCGGTACTTTGCCGAAAAGGGAATTGAAGAGCCCCGGTTGGAAGCCGAACTTCTCTTAACCCGAGTTCTGCATAAGGACCGGGTTTATTTGTATACTCATTATGAGGCACCGGTTAATCAACAGGAGCGTGGCCAGTATCGGGAATTAATTAAGCGTCGTGTTAAAGGGGAACCGGTAGCATATATATTAGGAGTAAAAGAATTTATGTCATTGGAATTCTCGGTCTCTCCGTCAGTGCTCATTCCCCGCCCGGAAACTGAACTGCTGGTAGAAAAAGCCCTGGAAATTTTATCGTCACGGACAACAGCCCGGGTATGTGATATAGGTACCGGGTCAGGTGCCATTGCAGTTAGTTTAGCTTATTATGCTCCTCAAATTGAAGTAAAGGCGGTAGATATATCTGCCGCAGCTTTGGAGATCGCTCGTCAAAATGCTGAACAGCATGGAGTAAAGATTGATTTTTTCCACGGAGATTTACTGGAACCATTTGACGAGGAAAGATTTGATTTGGTGGTTGCTAATCTACCTTATATCAGTGAGCTGGAATACCAGTCATTGTCTCCTGAAGTAAGATTGTTTGAACCGGAACTGGCTTTGTTGGGTGGAGAAGATGGTCTGGAGCCGTATCGCAGATTAATCTCGGTTGCCGGTAATTATTTAAAACCACAGGGCTATATACTGTTTGAAATTGGTGCCGCTCAGGGGGAGGCTGCCCGGGAAATGTTGACCGGCTTTGTTCAGGTTGAATTAATACCGGATTATGCCGGACATGATCGGATACTTTTGGGAAGAAGGGATTAAGACTTTGCAAACAGTTTATTGGCAGATAGATAAGTATAATCCTGATAAAAACATAATTAACCGGGCTGCTGAACTGATAAAGAAGGGAGAACTGGTGGCTTTTCCGACCGAAACCGTTTATGGTGTAGGTACCAGTGCATTTTCCGCCGAGGCCGTGGAAAAGATTTATATTGCCAAAGACCGTCCTCCCCTTAATCCTTTGCTGGTTCATATCAGCCAGTTTGCACATGTGCAGCAATTAGTGGAAGATGTACCGGAGCAGGCCCGTCTGCTGATGCAGCATTTTTGGCCCGGGCCGTTATCGATTGTTTTGCCCGCCCGGCCTCAGATTCCGGAAATTGTACGGGCCGGCAAACCCACTGTAGGATTAAGAATGCCTGAGCATCAGGTTGCCCGGGCATTGATCGATTCCTGTGGACCATTGGCAGCCACCAGTGCTAACTTATCCGGGCGTCCCAGTCCGGTGTGTGCCGAGGATGTAAAAGAGGATCTGCAGGGCAGAATTGCCGCAGTTCTGGACGCGGGCAGGACTGGTCTGGGAGTCGAGTCAACTGTTTTGGATATGAGCAATAAACCAATAGTGTTACGCCTGGGCGGAGTCAGCATAGCAGAATTGGAACAGGTTTTAGGTGAGAGAATAGAAACCGGTACCCAAATACCTGCTTCCTCCGGTATCAGGTTACATAGTCTGGTCCGAATAGCAGATGATATGGATAACCTTAGTAAATTAGTACAATATTATAATGAAACCGGACTCAGTCTGGCGATAGTATTCTGGTCTCATAAACCTGACGATTTTACAGGTAATATAAACACGGAATACTATTTGCACGGTGAAGTTAATAGATTATATACCGTATTGCGTGACGCGGAGAGAAAAGGTATAGAGGCGCTGCTGTTTGCACCGTTGCCAGAGGCGGGGGATTCACGGCAGGAAGCAATACTTGACAGGATAAAACAAATAGCCGTCATTAAGCAGCAAGGGAGTTTTTAAAACATGGCCGAACAGTTGACTACTGTAATATTGGTAGCCCTGGTACTGGGGTTGGATGCTTTTTCACTTTCCATGGGTATGGGACTTAAGGGAGTAACCAGGGGCTATGAAATAAGGTTTGCATTTACAGTAGCATTATTACATATAATCATGCCGTTGATTGGTCTCGGCCTGGGCATGGCAGCAGGCCAGTTTTTAGGGGTGTGGGCAGCCCGGGTTGGTGCTCTGATACTTGCTTATATTGCCTTTGATTTATTAATTAAAGGTTATCGGGAATTGAAGGTGCAGACAATGCCGGTCAGGAAAAGCTCCTTAACATCTTCGGGTGAAGCCTCCCTGCAGCGCTCGGCAGCAGATTGGGGCAGTATATTGATTCTGGCGGTATCAGTTAGTATTGATGCCTTGACAGTAGGCTTTGGGTTAGGTACCTTAAAGGTGCCTGTATTAACAA
>DAIMDR010000019.1:0-15187 GCA_036725705.1 Syntrophomonadaceae bacterium
TTTTTGCCTCCTGATAAATTTTATCCCGGTTGGTTCCCACCAGCTTAACCGTCCCCGCCTCTACAGCCTCGGGGCGTTCAGTAGTATCCCGTAAAACCAGAACTGGCTTGCCCAATGAAGGTGCCTCCTCCTGCAAACCGCCTGAATCGGTCATAACCATATAGCAGCAATTCATCAAATGCGCAAACGGCTCATAATCCAACGGATCAATCAAATGGAACCGCTCCCGGCCCTGCAGCATCTCCTCGGCCACTTCGCGCACCACCGGGTTCCTATGCACTGGAAATACCACTTCCACATCCGGAAACTCATTTACTATATCCAGCAACGCCTCATAAATATTGCGCATGCTGTTTCCCCAATTCTCCCGGCGATGAGTAGTGACCAGGATAATACGCCGGCTGAAATCTATCTCTGACAACTCTTCGCCAAATTTATATCCTGGTTTAATTGTGTCCAGCAAAGCATCAATGACTGTATTGCCGGTAACCCAAATCTTAAAGCTGGCTGTCGATTCGGCCAGCAAATTCTCCCGCGCTGTATCAGTAGGAGCAAAATGCAGCTCGCAAATTCGCCCGGCCAGACTGCGATTCATTTCCTCCGGATACGGAGAATACTTATTTCGCGTGCGTAAACCGGCTTCCACATGGCCAACCGGAATACGACGATAAAAAGCGGCCAAAGCCGCCGCAAAAGTCGTGGTAGTATCTCCATGCACCAGCACCAGATCAGGCTGTTCCTTATCCAATATCGCTTTCATGCCTTCCAGAACCCCGGTAGTAATGCTGAATAAATCCTGCCCTTCCCGCATCAAATTCAAATCATAATCGGGAACAATATCAAACAGCTTTAACACCTGATCCAGCATTTCCCGATGCTGGGCCGTCACTGCCACTATAGATGCAATATCTTCCACCTTTTTTAATTCCTTTATAACCGGGGCCATTTTTATAGCTTCCGGTCGCGTACCGAAAACCACCAAAACCTTTCCCAAAAACATGGTTATCCTCCTTTAAACCTAAGCGTTGCCACCATCCTGATCCTCTTACATGTCATCCTGAGCGGAGCGAAGGATCTCTGCTTCTATGTTGCCTGACTGCTTCGCTAGATTCTTCACTTCGTTCAGAATGACACAAAACACCTCAGTTCCAGTGCCTAACTACATTATATGCCCATATCCTGTAACGCGACCATATTATTCCTGAGAAGCCTTCTTCAACATCGAAACCGGTAAAATATCGGTAATCTTAAACACCAGACAATTCTTTAATTCAAAACTGCCATAGCGGGTATCCTGCAAACGCTGCCTGATACGATCAAAATAAGCACCCTCCTGCTGATCCTCGACCAACTCCACATAAACCCGTATGCCATCCTTGGTTTTCTCGTTGTCGGTCAAAAGCACCAGGAAAACCCCTTTGCGGGTCTGCAGTAAATTGGCATAGGTCCTGTCTGCTCCAAACCGGGCGGCAATAATTGTATCGTCATCTATCATCTCCAGCACGGAGATAACTGCTACATTACAATTATAATCCCGATCAACCGTACTGAGGGTAGTAGAAATATAATTGGCATTAAGCAGCTCCCGGGCTTTTTCAATCAACTGTCTGTCCATCACCGTGACCTCCTATTTAATATATCAACCATATTTAGCATCATAGTAAACTATTGCCAACCTCAAGTCAAAGATGTGTAGGGGTAAGTGGGGGATTACCAGGAGACGGTGAGGTTTACGGTGTCGGTGGTAGGGATGATGGGAAGTAGGACCATGCCGTTGCGGAGTTCATACATTTTGCCGTCTATCATTACCACGCCTTCTCCGGCAGTCTTGGTCACTGAATTCCAGAAACCGATACTAATCAGATTCTTTTCACCAGGCCTGAGTATACGGGGCAGGCTGCTGACCAGATAGCGGTCATCCGGCGGGGTAATGACTGCCGGCTGAATATCCTGCAGTAGTGCCTGCAGAGTATATTGTGACTCGCTTTCTCCCAGATCGCTCAATGAAGCCGAACTGTACACCACTACTTCCCAGGTACCGGCCTCTGGCAGGTTATAGGTCAAATTCACCTGCGGGTCGGTTTGGGTTTTTCCCTGCCCGGCATAATTGCTGATATCCTGCCATCCGGAAGGAGAAATAACATGCATGCGGGCCCGTCCCGAAGCAACCGCCAGATTTATAGCAAGATTTCCGGACTCCTCCGGCACCTGTACAAAATAGCGTTTAAATGCGGCGGCTTTAAGGCTTTCATTTAATTCCAATTTTCGGTCTTTCAATTTATCCAAGTTATAAGGAACGATAACCGTTTGTAAAATAGACAGGTCTACCCCGGGAGTTTCCATATCATCCGCAATCAGAAAATCACTATACAGACCCGGTTCCCCGGAAATTTCATAATCAACCAGCAGCTTTCTCTGCCCCTGTTGCGGCAACTGCATACTGAACTGGGACGGCTTAATCCATTCAGCCAGTCCGCCAATGGCCAATTGCCTGTTCGTAACAGTATTATTCTCCAACTGAACCACCGATTGTGCCGGTGTGATTCCCCGAGAATACAAACCCTGACCATAACCGTAATTAGGACTGAATTGAGTTGCTCCCAGAGCAATAATATCATCTTTCATATCCCTGAGCAGCATCCAGGAACGCAGCAGATTGACCGCCCCATAACCCTGTTCAGCCGCCTGATAACTCTCCAGCGGCTCAGCCCCGGAAATTAACGCCTGATAAACTGCCATGGTATCATTCTTATAGAGCTTATGGGTAACTGCATCCATTAACAGAGCTATGGCACCGGCTACATGCGGTGCAGCCATACTGGTGCCTTCGTCCAGCCTATAGGGCTTATCCGCCCACATTGGATAAGTTGACACCGCACTTCCCGGTGCAACAAGCATTGGTACCATTGTCCCGTCTGATGCAGGGCCGGCAGAACTGAAATACCATAAAGTAGACCGTTCCACCTTCCAGCCATAATCCTTATCCCACATAAAGGGGTTAGCATAAGCCCCTACACTGATTATATTTGGCAGGGCCGCTGTCCCGGCTACAGTGTTTAGACCCGGTCCATTATTACCAGCAGCCATACATATCAACATATGGTTTTCTTTCCATAATAATTCAATCAAATTAGCCAATTGCTTCTGTTCATTCTGCGTCAACTGATATTGTCCCATACTCACAACGGCTACCCGAGCCCCCCGCCTGGCAGCAGCCTGCAAAGCTGAATGTAATGAAGCAATCTTTCCCTTTCCATTACGGTCCAATACTTTTAGAACCAGGATTTGGGCCCCGGGGGCTACACCTTTGACCGTACCGCTGGCTGCCACTACCCCGGCTATTTCCGTACCATGTCCCAACGCGTCAAAACCAAATTTAATATAACCTTTCTCACTGGATATCTCACATAATGCCAGATTCATTTTTCGTTTTCCTGAACCAGCAATCGAAATCACCTTTCGGTCTGTACTGTAAATGCCAATCGGTTTTTCATCCAATATCTGTCCGTCTCCGTTGGTATCAACATAAACAGTATCGTACAAATCATAGTAATTATTGGCTACCGCTACAACCATTCTACGATTATTGCTTGCATTCTCCAGCATAAGCGGGCAAGAATTAAGATCCAACCAGCCATAGGCAAATTCATTAGACAGATTGTAAATTCCGGCAACTGAAACCTTTCGATCTGCTATAGTTATCTTGTCATCTACTTTTTTAACTTCATCTACAATAGGAATTTTGCCTTCATCAGTAAAATCCAGATAATCAACAACCTTGGCATATCCCTGAGGGGTTTTTTGCAAATCAGGATGACCTGCATCAATACCACTGTCAATTACTGCTACTAATTGCCCCAATCCGGAAGCCCCGGTAGCCTTTTCAAAAGCATCCACCTTCATGGCAAAACGGGTTTCTGCCAAACTGTCGGCAGGGTTAATTATAGGCTCCTCTTTATTTATGGTTTCCTCCAGACTAAGCTTGACCACTGTGTTTACAAGCTGAACTGGCTTTTGGCCCTGCGGTTGTGACTGTAACCTTATATTTACCCTGCCGGCAGGGTTTTCCGAAACCAGCAAGGCAAAAGCCAATTTTCCTTCACGATTGACATCAAATATAATCTGTGCTGGCAGTCCGATCTCGGTGACCGCCTCACCGGTAAGTTGATTATAAAAATATAGGTGATTACTTAAATCAAATTTGCGGGGGATGCCATTTATTCCGATGGTGGCCTGTTTTAATAGCAGATTAATATTGGTGAGAGTTCCGTAAAACTGATATTTCTGTCCACGCAGATCAAGAAACTGTTCCAGCATAACTACAGCCTGAGCCCGGGTTAATCCCTGCCGGGGACGAAAACTGCCGTCAGGAAAACCTGCAATCAGTCCCTGGGAAACCGCCAGATTTACCGAATTCCGTGCCCAACCCGCAATCATACTGTCATCAGTAAATGAAAACGGTTCTTCTGCCAGCGGCAGGTTGGAACCAACTGCTTTTACCAGCATGGTAACCGCTTCTTCACGGGTGACTATCTGTGCAGGTGAAAAATTACCTGCTCCATCACCGTAAACAACACCCTTTTCCCAGGTCAATTCCACAAAACCCTGCGACCAGCGCCCGGCTACATCTTCAAACTGGCTGGTCCCACTCTGCAGTGCCCGGGCCTCGCCTGCTTCCCCCAAAGCCTGTACCAGCAGGGTGGCAAACTCCTCACGGGTAACAAATTTTTGCGGATAAAACAGACCATCAGGATAACCATTTACCAGACCGCGGCTATGTAAATGGTCTATGGGAATTTTGGCCCAATGGGCGCTAACATCCGGAAATGCCTGTGCCGGCAGAGTTATGGCCATAATCAGCAACACTGCCAGCCCTGCGGCAGCAAAGGTTCGATTCAATTTCATATGTACCCGTCCTAATGTTTAATTCAGTATGTCAGGCGGTTGCTTTTAATCAAGGTTCCGTACCACCACGAGATCCTTCGCTATCGCTCAGGATGACAAAGGAGCGCTCAGGATGACCAAAGTAGCCCCGCGCTGAATAACAAAAACCTCTTTAGTCGGTTTCAGCAGCAATACCATTCATTATAAAATCAGTCATTTTTTCAGCCAGTTCCGCCGCGTCCTCATTCCAATCTTCCAACGTAATGGGTGCCCAAATGGAACTTAATATGCCTACAATCATAAAAGTTGCCAGGCGCGCATCCAGTTGGCGCAGTTCGCCGTGCCTGATAGCTTCGGTAATCATATCGCACAGCCGGTCTTCTTTTTCTTTACGATGAGAATAGCCCCATTCTTTCAGTTCTTCGTCAAATATTTCCGTATCCCAGAAAACAATGCGTGTCAATTGCTTATTATTAATGCAAAAGCGGATATGCCCCTCCATAATCAGGTACAATCGCTCCCGAAAACTGATATCGTTTAATCCGGTGGTTTTCAGCGTATCATAATATTTCTCCATGCCACTGATCATAACCTCCTGGAGAAGCTGTAATTTACTGTCAAAATACTCATAAATGGTTCCCTTGCCAATCCCCGCTTCCAGCGCAATTTCCTCCATGCGGGCATTATGGTAACCCTTTTCAGAAAACACCTTGACTCCGGCCTCAATAATGGCCTCCCGTTTTCCACCTTTCGATCCGGTTTCCTTCATTTTTATCCTCCTGTTAATAGACACAGATTACACAGATTTATAAGATTAACACAGATTTTTTTTGATTAATTCGGAGTCAGGTTAGTTTATGGTGATTTTAGTTTCCCTTCAGAGGGAGATTTGATATTTTAGAACCTGACTTGACCTGATTAACCTGACTTGACCTGACGGTTATTTTAATTTATTTCTGACACAGCAACAATAATTGTGTTCATACCTGAAGGGTTGAACTCATCAGGAGTCCCATTAGGGGGGGTCTCCAATGCAGTGCTATCTGATTGCTACGCGAGATTCTTCACTTTGTTCAGAATGACATGATTTGTTGTCTGATTGCTACGCGAGATTCTTCACTTTGTTCAGAATGACATGATTGGTGCTACTTTTCTAGTTATCATCCTGGGCTTCTAAAATGTCATCCTGAGCGCAGCGAAGGATCTATTCCCACATTTCAGATAAATCCCTCCACTGTGGATTCATGTTTTCTATAAGATTGATTTTTTTCTCCCGAGTCCAACCTTTAATTTGCTTTTCTCTTGCAATTGCAGCTATTACATCAGTTGTAGAATCATAAAATACTAACTTATTTAGATTATATTTTTCAGAAAATCCCGGAATGAGTTTATTTTTATGTTCATAAATGCGTCGTTCTAAATTATTTGTAACACCAGTATAAAGTACTTTATTTGACCTATTTGTCAAAATATAAATATAGTACATTATGCTCACCCCTGAGATTCTTCACTTTGTTCAGAATGACACGATTTGTTGTCTGATTGCTACGCGAGATTCTTCACTTCGTTCAGATTGACACATTTGGCATTTTTCCTTTTAAAAAGTCAGGTTCAGTCATTAGGAGTCAGTGAAAAGTCAGGTTCAAAATTTTGTTGAACCTGACCTTTCATAATAAACTTAAGCAACCGGCAGGTCGGTTTCCTGCGGGGTGTTTCGTTTGAAGCGGCGGTTTAATGCCTGGCCCCAGTCATCAAAGATGCTGTAAACTACCGGTACCAGCACCAGGGTTACCAGGGTTGATACCAGCAGACCGCTTACTACCACCGTTGCCAGCGGGGCCTGGACCTCGCCGCCGTCACCCAGACCCAGGGTCATGGGGAACATGGCCAGAATAGTAGTCAGGGCGGTCATCAGAATGGGGCGCAGCCTTACGCGGCCAGCTTCCACAATGGCCTCATCCCGTTCCATGCCGCGTTCCCGCAGCTTGTTCAGATAATCTACCAGAATAATGGCGTTCGAAACCACTATACCTACCAGCATAATAATTCCAATAAAGGCGGTAACACTAAAACTCCTTCCGGTCAGGAGCAGTCCCAGTACTACCCCGATAATAGCCGTTGGTACGGAAAACATAATAACAAAAGGACTGAAAAATGACTCATACTGGACCGCCATTACTGCATAAACCAGAATTAACGCCAGCAGCAGGGCTATAGCCAGGCTGCCGAAACTCTCCATCATCTCCTGGTTCTGACCGCCGTATTCCACGGTATAGCCGGCGGGAAGGTTCATTTTCTCAACTTTAGTCTGAATATCGCTCATTACGCTTTTCAGGTCACGGTTCAGCAAATATCCGTTTATATCACCCACCCGCACCTGGTCAATACGGTTAACGGAAATGGGGCCCTGAGCCATTTCAAAGGTAGCCACCTGGGACAATTTAACCACTGCACCGGTGGGAGCTAAAATGGTCAGATTGCTCAGATGGTTAATATCCTTGTTACCTTCAGGAACATAGCGCACCCGCACATCAATCTCGGTCCCCTCCACCTTGTAACGGGTGGTAACACTGCCCTCCATGGCATTTTTAATTCCGCTGGAAATCTGCATGGGGGTTAACCCGTAACTGGCGGCTCGCTGCCGGTCAATTTTCACCTGCATTTCCGGACTGCCATCCGTCAGACTGGCTACCACTTCACGGGTTCCGGGTACCGAACGAATAATCTCTGCTATTTCATCGGACAAATCCCGCAATACATCCATATCATCGCCGCGAACCTGCACATTAATCTGCCCGCCGCCGGTTGACATCATGCTGGACATATCCATCACGCTGACCTTGATTTTAGCCCCGGCAACATTAACCAATTCCCGGCGAAAGGCTTCGGCCATTTCTTCTACCGTCCGGTCGCGGTCATACTTGGAACACAGCTTTACATACATAGTAGCCCGGTCATTTTCACCGCTGCCGCTCATCATCATCGTTCCCTGGGAGCCGACACTGGTAAAAATGGTTTCCACCTCTTTAAATTCCCGCAGTTCTCCTTCCACCTGAGCGCACAACTCATTAGTCGAAGCCAGTTTGCTGCCCTTGTCAGTTTCGATGGAAATGGAAATCTCCCCGGAATCCATAGTAGGCAGGAATTCCGCTCCTATCAGCGGCATCAGCGCAACCGAGCCAATCATTAAAACCGTAACAATTACTACCACCAAACGACGCCGCTGTAAACACTGCTGCAGCAGCACCTTGTAGCGTTCACCCAAACCATCAATCCAACCGCCAAACTTATCTACTGCCCGGTTTATACGGCCGGTAGCCTCCGGGTTTCTGTTCATAGCCTTGTCTGTCAGCATACGCGAGGACATCAGCGGAATAATGGTCAAAGCCACTATCAACGAACAGAAAATGGCAAAAGAAATAGTCATGGCCATGGGTTTGAAAATAATGGCTGCCAGACCTTCTACGAAAACAATCGGCAGGAACACGGCAATAATCGTGGTAGTAGATGCAATTACCGCTCCTCCTACCTCGGAGGCCCCTTTGATAGCTGCCTCTATCGGCGGCAATCCCATCATGCGATGCCGGTATATATTTTCAAAAACTACTATGGAGTCATCGACAATTCGGCCTACCCCCAGGGCCAGACCGCCCATGGTCAGCAAATTAACCGTATTGCCGGTAAAATACATCAGGATAAAAGTGGCAATAATCGACAGCGGAATAGCGGTAAAAATTATCAGCGTACTGCGCATATTCCGCAGGAAGAAAAACAGGATCAAGGCCGCCAGCAGCGCCCCTTCATAAAGCATCTTTTTGGTATTATCAATGGAACTGATAATATAATCTGCCTGGTCATAGACAACATCCACATTCAGATTCATATCCAGTTCTTTTTCAATCTTTTTAAGCTCGGCGCGAACTGCCTTGCTGGTTTTAACCGTATTGGCATCACTTTGCTTCAGAATATGGACGCCCAGGGCATACTCTCCGTTAACGCGGGTAATCTGAGACTGATCCTTGACACCATCTGTTATAGTGGCAATATCTTTCAGATAAACCTGCCCTCCGGCGGGTGTCAAAATAACTACATCCCCAATATCTGATACTGACTCAAACTGCTGCAGATTACGGACAAAAAACTCCCGGCCTCCCTGCTCCATCTTTCCGCCGGCCATATTGAAATTCTCCATCTGCAGCACCTGATTTACCTGAGCCAAGCTGAGGCTGTAATTCTCCAGCTTGACCGGATCAACCTCCACCGTAATTTCCCGCTCCGTTCCTCCGGTAATTACTACCGAAGCAACCTCGGGAATTCTGGACAATCGCGGCTCAATATAATCCTCGGCAATAGACTGCAAAGTGGCCAGATCATCAGTACCGCTGATGCCCATCTGCATAACCGGCATCATGGTAGGGTCCATCTTTACAATCATGGGCTTATCCACTCCGCTGGGCAGGTATTTCTCAATAATGCCGATTTTTTCACGGATATCAGCCGTAGCATAATCCATATTGGTTCCCCAGTTAAAAGTTATTATAAGCAGCGACTGACCGGCACTGGATACCGCCTGCAACTCCTTGATATTGCTCAAGGTAGTAACGGTTCCCTCCATGGGGATAGTAACCTGGGACTCAACCTCCTCCGGACCGGCACCCGGATAACTCACTATAACTGCCGCTATCGGCAACTTCATTTCCGGATACAAATCCACCGTCAGGCGGGAAAAAGTAAAATACCCCAATATCATAACTACGGCCACGATAATAGTAACTGCTACCGGACGCTTTACAACCGTCTTTATAAGTGGCATTACTTAACCCCCCCGGCAACTACTCTTACCAGTGTCCCTTCCGCTACCAGCGTATTACCCTTCGTGATTACCACCTCGCCCGTTTTTAAACCTTTGGTAATCTGGGCATAAGTATCATCCTCGATGCCCACCGTCACCGGACGCTCGTGGGCCCGCTTCTTTTCATCCACCACAAAAACAACTGTACCGGTACCCTTGGCTACCAGAGCACTGCGGGGAATACAAACGGCATCAGTCTGCTTTACCGTAGGTACGCTCACGCGGGCAAACATACCTGATTTGATAACACCGTCGGGATTATCCATGGTAACCTTGACCACATAGCTGCGTTTCATGGGGTCAGGAACACCGGATACACTGGCTATCCTGCCCGGCAGAGTCTTATCACTGACAGCTTTCAAAGTAACCTCAGCCGTGACCCCGGCCTGCATATAATTAACCTCGGACTCACTTACGGCAAACTCTATTTCCAATCGGGAAGTATCACTTATAACTGCTGCCGGCATTTGCGGACTGGCCATATCTCCAACCGATAAACTCACATCACCCACCGTTCCGCTAATAGGAGCAGTAACACTGCAATTATTCAACTGTACCGAAGCCATATTAATGGCTGCATCCGCCTGAGCCAGACCCACCTCCGCCGAATCAAAAGCGGTCTGGGCGCCCTCCATCTGCTGTTTGGAAACGGCTCCGGCCTCAAACAACTGTTTAGTCCTCTCCAGATTAGTCGTGGCAGTAGCCAGATTCAGCTCGGCGGCCCTCCTGCCCACCTGGGCCTGCTCTATACCGGCACTATAATCACTGCTATCCAGAGCAAACATAACCTGCCCGGCAGATACGCGGTCACCGGTTTTCACATAAACCCCCGTAACCCGGGCCGGAATTTTGGCGACTACATTAGTCTCATTAATACCTTTTACCACCCCGGCATAAGAAACACTGCGGGAAATATCCCGTGCTGCCGCTTTGGCGGTATTAACACTGATTTCCGTCTCCTTCTCCATTTCCTCGGTCTTGTCACACCCGGTAAGCGCAAAGGCCAGCAGTAAAACTGCCAGCAGAACAAACCACTGCAAATACTTTCTCTCCACCTGTGTCCCTCCCAATTAAATAAACTCTCTGATAATAGGGGATAGCCTGCCATGCAGATATCTGCAATAGCTAACAGCCAACGACATAACCTGCATCATAATGATACCTGCATATGCACCCAGGGCAACGAGACCTGCACCACATACACCGGCCTGCTTTTAACTGATATCCTTCTCTGGAAAGGCTTTCCCCGTCACTTCTCCGCTCCCGACCGACGGGTCGGTCATAGTTGAATTATACTGTTAAGTCAGGAAGATAGTCAATGGGGATTAGGGAGGGAGCAGGAGTAGAAGGAATTAAAGGAGAACACCCCCTGCTTCCAGAAATAAACATCCACGAACATTAATTACATGTATTTACTCTTCTCATTAATATTTTCCAGTATATAATTAAGATAAATATATTAACGTAAGGAGGAAATGTTTTAATGAATTGGAAATTAACTCATGTACTAAAAGCGGCGGTGATTGCTGCAATTATCTGTTTGGGTATTACCAGCATTGGAAATCCAGTACAGGCAGAAGATGTTTATATCCCTGACTCCAATCTCAAACATATATTATTGGAGCAATCAAAACTCACTCCTTCAGATCTGGCTAAAATTGAAAAATTAGATAATAAGGGAAAGGAGGTAAAGGATTTTTCCGGGCTTGAATATCTTACCAATCTGAAGGAACTTAAAATTGAAGGCGTACGAATGACTGATCTGAGTTTTCTTGCCAAAGTGCCCACCCTTACCCGGCTTGATTTACAGGATAACAAAATCAGCAATATAACCCCAATTGCTAATCTAAGTCAGTTGCAATATCTTAATTTACAGGAAAACCAAATAACTGACCTTTCCCCGCTTAAGGGCCTGACCAATCTTACTGAACTGGATTTGGAGTTCAATCAGATTTCTGATATCAGTCAGCTGTCCGGTCTGGTCAAATTAAGAGAACTGGATATTCAGGATAACCGGGTAAGCGATATTTCACCGCTGTCTAATCTAATTAATTTGGAATCTTTAAACCTGCGTAATAATGAGGTTACAAACACTTCAGCCCTGGTCACCATTGACCGCGCAAAAAATACTGGTACCGGATACTTTATAAATCTGGAAGAAAATCGTCTCAATTTAGGTTCTTCAGCAGGTGCGGATATAAAAAGCATTCTGAATAATAAGCGTTTTATCGTCCGTTATGAGCCGCAAAAAGTAATCCAGGTGAAACTAAACGGCAACTATCTGGAATCAGACGTTCCGCCAACGGTAATTGAGGGTCGTACTCTGGTACCGCTGCGGGCCATTTTTGAAGCCCTGGATGCCCAGATATCCTGGGATGACAAAACCAAGAAGGTTACCGGCCAAAAAGGTTCTACAACCGTAGTACTCACTATTAACAAGAAAACTGCCCAGGTAAACGGTGTCAACACCATATTGGATGTTCCGGCTACCATCGTGGACGGAAGAACCATGGTACCTGCACGTTTCATAGCTGAAAGCCTGGGGCAAAGAGTTTCCTGGGACGAAAAATTAAGAACTGTTGTAATAAGCAAATAGTTATACAGCGCTAAAATAAGAGAGATACATTTTAGTTATCTTCAAACTGAAATGTATCTCCTTACTTTTAGTGTTATTTTATCTGAATATAATTCACTACTGTTTTAGTTCATCAGTAACCGGCGTTGACCAGTCAGTCGTACTAAAGGCCTTTGCACCGGTCAGGAAAGCATATTGAGCTTTCAGTTTGGCTAATTGCAGTTTCAGATTGCTTAAATCAGTTTTAGCCTTATCAGTAGCCAGCAGCGGTGAATCCAGACTCTCAGCCCCTGGTATCAGCGATAGTTTGGGTATAATCCCCAAGTCGTACTTCAACCGGGCTATTTCTTCGTCTTTCACCGCTTTTTTATAGGCCATTTCAGCTATCTTTATCTGCCCTTCAACCGCATCAATACCGTAATACAACTGTTCAATAAGTACTCGTGAAGTTCTTTGGGCATCAGCATAGTTTTGTTCTGCTGTCTTTAGGTTAATATCTTTCATTTCAGAGGACACTCCAAGCAACACCCAATTTTCTTTGCTCTTTTCAATATCCAGCAAGGCCTTCTGGCTCCAAACAGCAGCTGATTCTGATGAGCCTTTGAGAATCTCAGCACTTAAATCGCCCCGTTCATAATCAGTAATTAAAGCTTCGCTGGTTAAAACCGGTGCCCAGTTAGGATGTTGCCCTAACAATGACCGCAGAGCAGCAATAGAGCTTTCATAATTCAACTGAGCCGCCCGTACGCTTTCTTCCAATTGCCCGGTGCCAACAATTATATTATCAAATTCATAAGAAGAAATGGAACCTGCAGTATGAGCTACACTGCTTACTCTTTGCAGGTTTTTAGTATGCTTTAAGTTCATTTCCAAATAGTTCAGGTTATTATAATTCTTCACTGCTTCAGAATAAGTTTCAATTACTTCTTTGGTTATTTGGTCCTGAGCAGACTGTTCAGCCCTTTTGGCAGTGGCCAAACCAATTTCTGTCTGCTGGTAAGCGTTAAAAACCTGATCAAAAGCATTGGTAACCAGGCCTGCAGTGGGAAAATATTCTAACGCTTCAAAGGCATCATCGCGTAATAACTGAGATTTTTTTACATTTAACTCTGCCAATCGCAAATTGGGATTATTTTTATAAGCTAAATCCAAAGCCGCCTGAATACTTAATGCTTCACCATATTCTTCAGCAACTGCAATTGTCGGTAACATAAAAGAGATACAAAAAGTAAATACCAGAAAAGTTGCCAATAACCTTAAATTCTTGATAAGAACCCCTCCCCGTTACGCTGACCCGTCGGTCAGTCCTGTAGATAAATTATAGCTTTGCAGTATTACAGTGTCAACCAAAAGGCCCTTCATATAAAATTGAAAAAGGGGTGTACCATCTGGTACACCCCTTTTAAGGTTTAAACTATTGTTATCTTACAATGATAACGGTTTGAGTTGCTGCATCCCAGCCTACCTGTGCGCCAAATGCTTCAGCAACGAAGCGTGCCGGCAGGAAGCTTCTGTCATTTACGATTTCAGGAGCAACATCCATGGTCTTGCTTTCACCATTTACAGTGTAAGTGGTGCTGCCAATGGTCAGAACAACAGTTGTTTCGCCTTCCTTGGTTAAGGTTATACTCTGGTCAGCTTCAGACCATACAATTTCTGCACCCAGCATTAGAGCCAGATAACGCATCGGTACATAGGAACGGCTATTCTTAACATAAGGAACTGCATCCATTACATAAGGAACTGCGCCGATTTCATAGATATTGGAACCGATAACAAATTTTGCATGACCGCCCTGTTTCGGAGTTATAGTAGTAGCAATTACTACATCACCACATGATTCTTCAGTTGCCCAGTTTACAAATGCAGTGCAACCGGTGCCCACGATCCTATTACTTTCTACTTCGTGACCTGGGAATTTAGCTTTTACGTCACCTTCCGGAACGGTACGATCAACAGTCAGGAATACATCAGAGATTCTGATAGTACTCTTCTTGCTGCTGGAAGAGTCGATTTTGATTACCAGATATCCATCATAGTAATCTACAGTGTCGATCTCCAAGTCGCCTTCTTCAACTTTAACCACCGGATCCTTATAGAATTCTACGCCTTTTGGCAGAGTAACAATGATTTGAGGTCCAAATTCATCGTAAACGTCTGCTAGAATGGTGTCATCGATTTGTTCATCCAGAATTGCACCGTCAACGTTTTCCACAATCAGGATATCTGCAGCCTTCTGGTTCATAGCACCGATTTCTACCTTAGTCGTATTTTCAGCTTTTAAGGTAATCGGCTTGATAGCATTAGCTATAACAGCTTCACCAACTGCTCCGGCGTTACCGGATACGGCAACAGTAATGTCACCTTCAAAAGTAGGTTCTACTCTAACTTCCATATCCTTAACAACTATTTTTGCAGCCTCTGAACTGAAGTTCGCGCCACCAAAGTCAAATCTAACTCTCAATTTTCTCTGACTGGTGTTTTGAACTACGGAGCAAGATACATTAGTGATGCTTGTGCCTTCTTCTGATATCATTGTAATCACAGGTTCGTTATTTTCATCCAGTTGCCATTTAGCTCCTTTGGGGAGTTCGAAGTACATTGATCTGCCAGCAACCAGGCTGCCTTCGATCTGTTCTTGAATGTAGAATTTGCCAACTTCCTGTTCCTGACGACCAGCCAGAACTTCTTCTTTGGTTCCTTCTACAACTTTAACACCATAGTCACCGTATACGGCAACCTTAACATCAGTCTTCTTAACAGAATCCATGTTAGACTCTACTGTAACATAGATATCACCAAATTTTGCAGTGTCATTTACATCGATAGCAAAGTAACCAGCAGTCTCGCTACCAATATTAACACGACCGGCAGAC
>DAIMDR010000019.1:15287-18949 GCA_036725705.1 Syntrophomonadaceae bacterium
AATATCATCATTAACAACTACTGTCATGATTCTTGGGTTATCAGCATCAATAGTTGCCTGGAAAGCAAGGCCCAGCATTGACCAGGCACCCATCACAGCACCGGGGAATACACCAGTAACATTATCAGCATTCCATGCAAAACCTTTGGGTAACTTCAAGGTAATGGTTTCACCATTTTTGAACACGCCACCAATGGATTCCGCAATTACTATAGTATCGATTTCTCCACCGGCATCGCCAATGGTCTTTTCGCTTTTAGCGATTACGGTAGTTCCGCCTTCACCGATTACAGCTATTTTAGCTGTATTCCATTGACCTATAATCGTACTATTGCTCTGGAATTTTGCAGCTATCTCTCCTGATCCGGATTTTACAGAGATATCCTCAAAATACAATGTGATGTCTCCATTAACATCTCCTGTGCCGCTATAATCATTAAATATTTGTAGTTCTACAACGTCAACGGCAGTTTGAATATCTACTACATAAAGATTATCTGAAAAATCATAAACTAAACCAGAGTTATACTCGCAACCTTTTGGTAATGAGACGGTTAACCAGACACCATCTGTCGGTATAGCTTTAACATTCGAGATAGCAACTTCCACTGTACCTAAATTATGGGTACCTGGCACACTGTCAGTTGGAATAAGTGGTGCCGACAATGAAGTAATAGTTGTAGCAGCAGATGCTGTGCCTACGCCGACAAACATGGTCATCAGCATAGCTAAAACTATCAGTAATGAAATTTTTTTGTTTCTAGCTTTTAACACTTTTTTTCCTCCTTTAAAATATGTTTAGGTATAAATAAGATAAAGTCCTTTCAGGTGATCGACCTTGAGGTCATATAACTGATTGGTTTACCAATTCCCCCTTCCTAAGAATTGAGGTTTTTTTCAGATGATCGATGGAGGTTTGCTATTACAGCAACCACTTCTAACCCCATCAGACATTTCGTGGCTAGTCTTTATGACGATAAGGTTAAGAAAAATGTTCCACTGTTACCGAAAATTTTGGCTCATACTTCCTAAAAAGCACCATTTCAGTTACAGTAATACTCAAAAAAAATCCCCGGGTTGTTCCGGGGATTGTCGGTACATGATTATAAACGCATCAACGTTATAAATTAGTTTGTAAAATAATTATTATTACAAAAAGATTAATTAATTATCAGCTGCAATAAAACTCCTTGCTTGATTGGAAATCATTTTAATTTCCGGTGTTACATGTAACCTTTCTCCCTGCCAGAGGGGATGATTGGTATCAACCTGGTTCATCTGCAGGCGCAAATCTTTTTCCAATTCAACTATTAACCGGGCAAACTCTAGCGCCAGGTCATGCTGACCATGTTCTTCACATGTCTGACTGGCACTCCACCATATTGGGGCAACATTTTTATATAGCTGCATATCGTTGGGTGATGCCTTTATCATAATCTGCCCGTATTGCATCAGTCCCGGCATATCACCAATCACGGCTGCATTTCTGAATAATGAACTTAACAATCTGTTATCATACGGGCGTAATTCAGCAGCTGCTTTCATCATGGCAATACTCTCCTGACGATAAACAAACGCCTCTTCTTCCTTATTTTCTTTCAACAACAAAAACATAGTGCCCTGAATAGCGGCTAAATCTCCCCGGTAAATTCCACTGGCAGGATTATATTTCACGGCCTGCTCATAAAACTGTATGGATTGCTTAATCCCTTCCTCCTGTTCCATAATAAAAGACTGCTCCATAGCACCAGAAAAAGTATTCTTTCCCTGAACGGCCTGATTGGCAGCATACAGATACTTGCTGCCGCCAACCAGCAGAATCAATGCCAGCAAAGCGGCTATCCCGACCTGAATCCAGTCATAGCTGGTTCTTTCAACTGTATCTTCGGAACCACCGGCTTTTTCATTATAATACAAGCTGTTCAGCAAACCCAGCAAACTCCATAACACCATGCATATAGCCGGGATGGACAAGTCAAAATCAATAGCTGCGTGAGCCCCCAGTCCCAAACATCCCGTGGCAATTCCCCAGGCAAGTATCCATTTTCCCGGGTCCTCCTCTTTCCGGTTCAGCTTATAAAGGCAGTATAAATAATAGAAAAGAATTATCCACATCGATAAAAAAGCCAGCAGCCCAATGGTACCAGTCTCTACCCATACCTGGAAAAAATGGCTGTGGGTTTCGCTGGTGGAATAATTGAAATCTTGATACTGCCGGTACAGTGCTTTCCAACCACCTGCACCAGTTCCAATTACGGGATGGTCTTTGGCAATCTCCGTAGCACTGTGCATAAATTCCAAGCGGGTAACATAGCTGGAATCTCCCTTATCCAGGGCAGTTGAAATCTCTTTTATCAGGTTACTGGATTGCAGAACCTGATTACCTGCTACATAAATTCCTCCTGCCAGCAGGATTAAAAAAATTATGGCCATAATCAAAATGGCTAATCTTTGTTTTTTCAGGATTCGTTCCAGAGCTTCCCAGGCCAACACCCCAACCACTATCAGAACAACGCCGATACCTGCCTGAATTAAAGCCCCCCCGGAAGGTGTTGAGGAAATTGCTGCCATAAAAGGGCGATAAATTACTAAAGCAGTTCCCATCGTCAATCCCATAAAAAATATGGACTTAATTCTATAGATGCCGGGCATACCGATTAAAAGAAGTAAAACCCCGCCAATCAAAATCAGCCAGGCACCTTTGGATAACGATCCTAAAACAGCTAAAGCCATGACATAATTGGCCATACTGTATATAAATTTCAAGTAAATATTCTTTTCCTGCTGAATTAATGTAACTCCCAGCAATATCATAACCGCCAGATAGGCTGCCATAGTATTGCTGTACTGCAGGGTACTCATGATCATTCCGCCCACAAATGCTCCCGGGTAATGAGAATATCCAGCAGCAGCCAGAATCCCAATCATCCCGACTACTAATCCCCCGGCCAGAAGATACTTTAACAACTCCCGTACCTGCCGGTAACTACTGGTCACCCTGGTTACAATCCAGTACACCATAAAATAATTCAAAGCCTTCAAAAATCCATAAATCGCTTCTTCCAGATGCACCGCTCCCAGTAGTGATAGCAGATAAGCCCCGGCATAGGCCAGAACCGCCCAGTCCAGCGGAGTCTTGATGACTCTGAAATCCTTATGTTTAAACCTGTCCAGCAGTACAACGGAAAAAACAACTGCCGTAATGATGTGAGAAATGAACATGGAGGAATTAAAAAAAAGTCCTTTAACCAGCGGCGGATAAAATATCAATACCCCTGCCAGAACCAACAAAAACGGCTGCCACCAATCCTTTTCAACAATTGTGATGGAGGATGTAACCTCTTTTGCCTTTATTTTTCCTCTCCCGTTTGCCCGGTTTTTCCTGCTCATGATGCACTCCATTCTTCTAGACAGGGGACGGTTCGAGACCGCTGAAAAAGTCCTCTTTTGCGTGTCATTCTGAGCGCTAGCGAAGAATCTCTTTGGCCTAATCCCAATATTACGGTCTTTAAAAGAGATCCTTCGTCGCCTGCAGCTCCTCAGGATGACATTTATGGTACTTTTTCAGCGGTCTCGAACCGTCCCCATGCCTGAAAACCAATCCAATTTCGATTAATAGACGCTGATTACGCGGATTACCGCTGATTTTAAATAGACACAGA
>DAIMDR010000020.1:0-18418 GCA_036725705.1 Syntrophomonadaceae bacterium
TTCCTTATTTTGCTCCTTTTGCCCCCATGCGTTTTGCAGATTTAAAAGATAGTTTCTTCCGTATCTGGTTATGGAAGATGAATCAAAGGCCGCTGTCCATACCAACCCAGCAGAAACAGCGTCAGAGGACCGGAAAAGAGGGGGGAGAGAGTGAATAGCACTGATAGCATAACCAGCAAGCAGCTAATATTTATCATTATTGGGGCCCAAATAGGTATTGGCATTTTTAGTCTTCCCCGCGTGGTCAGTGCGGCTGCGCGGCAGGATGCATGGTTAGCGGTACTTCTGGGGGCAATGGTGCCTTTCCTGATATTGATAATAATTGAACGCCTGGGGCGGCGGATGCCGGAATCCGGTTTTGTGGCCATGAATCAGCTTTTGTTCGGTCGCTGGTTGGGCTCGGTTATGGTTTGCCTGTTCGTAGCTTATATAATATTTTTCGAGTCTACGGTGGTACGATTATTTACGGAAATAACCTCTGCATTTCTTTTACCCCGTACTCCGATTCCGGTTATTGCGTTTGTAGTAGTGCTGACATTAGTCTATATAATCAATAAAGGTGCCCGGGTAATAGCACGGTTGAACGAAGTGCTGTTTTGGATAATATTGCCTTTGATTTTTCTAATAATGGTACCTCTGGTTAATGCCGATTATACCAATCTCTTGCCAGTGGGGGGAGCCGGTGTTAAAGCGCTGGCTCAGGGAGTTTTGCCCAGTAGTTATGCTTATGCCGGGATAGAGCTATTGCTGGTATTCTATTTTCTGGTCAGGCAAAAGGAGGAGGTAATTAAGGCAGGGATAATGGGTTTAGGGTTTACTACCCTGGCTTATTTGATTGTGACTCTGGTTTGTCTGCTGGTCTGGGGAAGTGAATCTATGCAAATGTTAAACTGGCCGACGCTTACTGTGTTAAAGACCATAAAGTTTCCAGTCCTGGAAAGACCTGAAATTTTCATGCTGGCAGTGTGGATGGGGGTGGGGGTTCGACCCGCCATGAACATGGGGTTCACTGCAGCGTACTCCTTAAGTGAAGTACTGCAGATACAGCGGGATAAGTATTTTCACCTGGTAGTAATGTCAATTGCATTGCCCATTTTTATCCTGGCCTTGTTACCTGCGAATCTATTGATTGCTTTTAAATGGGCCGAATATGCCGGCTATAGTTTCCTGCTGGCCGGATTATTATACCCCTTGCTAATGTTGATAATTGCCGTTATCCGGGGGAAGGAGGCGCAAAGTGCCTAGAAAAGCATCCATAATAGTTATCATCTTTTTACTCCTGCAGCTATGTGGATGCTGGGATTCCCGGGATCTGGACAAATTAGCCTTTCCGTTGGCAGCAGCATATGATGTACACTCACCTGGCAGTGCCGACCCTTCCGAACCGCCGGCTAAACCGGATGGAAAGCGAATAGATGTAACTACCATGACGCCTAACCTGGCTCCAAAAGCCTCGTCTCCGGTAGATATTCAAACCCTTTCCGGGATTAGCGCCACTGATGTTCGTCAGAAGCGGGCACTTATCGATGCCGATACCTATGTAACCGGATTGGTTAAAACGATAATAGTCGGTGAAGAGATGGCCAGCCGTGGCGTAAATCCTTATATGGATGCTGTGCTGCGGGGCACTACTATCAGCGGCACCATGTATTTTGCTGTTGCTGCCGGACGGGGTGAGGATATTCTTAAAACACCGGTAAAGAACTATACTAATATAGGAACATTTCTGCTGTCCTTATTTGATGGCCTCCACCAGAGAACTTTTATACCGGTCATTCGAATGGGGGAATTCTATCGCAGTCAGGATACGGGTAAAAACCCGGTAGCCCCGATTTTGGAACGCAAAGGGGGGCGGGTGATTATTAGCGGGGCAGCTGTTTTTAAAAAAGACCGCATGGTAAAAAAACTGAATCTGGAAGAAGGCCATAGCCTGGTGCTGCTGCGCGGCATAAAAGGAAGAAGCTACCAGCCTTTCATTGGAAAAAGTGAAGCTAGAATGCATTGGGGATCAGTACTGGTTCGTAACTCCAGAAAGGTAAAATATTATCAAAATCAGCAGGGACACAACTTTCTTATCACCATAAAATTGCAGGGAAGTTTAGAAGAACACAGCCATCAAGCCCCGGTAACGGAAGAACACCTGAAAGAAATAGAAAAAACGGTAGAGCTGCAGATGAAAGCTCAGTGCGAAAAATTTATTAAAAAAATGCAGGAAGAAATAAAAGTTGATTGCATTGATATCTCCAAATACGCCCTGGCCAAGAATCGCCGTGCCCTGGAAAAAGATATAGACAACCCTGAATTTATTCAGTATGCCAATATCAAGGTAAAGGTTAAGGTCCATCTGGAGAATACCGGTGAATCCCGTTAAGAGGGAACTGTCCGAGACTGCTGAAAAAGTCCTCTTTTGCGTGTCATGTAACGAATATATACATCAAATAAGGCATACATGCCATTCTGAGCGCCAGCGAAGAATCTCGTTGGCCGAATCCCAATATTACGGTATTTGAAAAAAAGTCCTTTTTTACATGTCATTCTGAACGATAGTGAAGAATCTCATTGGCCGAATCCCAATATTACGGTCTTTGAAAAAAAGTCCTTTTTTACATGTCATTCTGAACGATAGTGAAGAATCTAGTTGGCCGAATCCCAATATTACGGCCTTAAAAGAGATCCTTCGTCGCCTGCAGCTCCTCAGGATGACATTTGCGGTACTTTTTCAGTGATCTCGAACCGTCCCCCTTGACACTGTCATAACTGGACAAGGATAATAGACTATAACCTTAAGTTATTAGACAAATAAACTATATTAATTATATTCTGAACGATAGTGAAGAATCTCATTGGCCGAATCCCAATATTACGGCCTTTGAAAAAAGTCCTTTTTTACATGTCATTCTGAACGATAGTGAAGAATCTAGTTGGCCGAATCCCAATATTACGGCCTTAAAAGAGATCCTTCGTCGCCTGCAGCTCCTCAGGATGACATTTGCGGTACTTTTTCAGTGATCTCGAACCGTCCCCCTTGACACTGTCATAACTGGACAAGGATAATAGACTATAACCTTAAGTTATTAGACAAATAAACTATATTAATTATAATAGGAAATAGAAAATAAATAATGAAGGTGATGGAAATGAGACAGAAGATTGGGATTATGGTCGTATTGATATCATTACTAATGATGTCAATCATTGCAGGTTGTAGTAATACTAATTCAGATGCGGATAAGCAAAATGTGAAGGCGCCTGAACAAAATGTTACTATTAAAGTCGGGGGTTCAAGTACCCTGGCTCCTATTATTGCCAAGTGTGCTGATGACTTTACCGAGGAGTACAAAACCTGGAACAAAGTTGACTCTTCTCTGCCTGAAGAAGGTATTGTTATCTTTGTTTCTACCGGCGGTTCCGGCTTTGGGATGAAGTCAGCTCTGGATGGTACCTTTGATCTGGGCATGGTATCCAAAACATTAAAAGATGAAGAAAAAGAACAGTTTAAAGAAGGGGAAATCATACAATTGGGATCGGACGTACTGGATATTGCAGTAAATCCGAAAAACCCTGTTGCCAAAGTGAAACCTGATCTAAGCAAGGAGGAGATCAAGGCTATCTTTTCCGGAAATATTAAGACCTGGAAAGAGCTGGACCCTGCGCTTCCGGATCGTCCCATCGTAGTGTGTGTAAGGGATCTTGGCGGCGGAGCCAGTGAAGTTTTTGATAAAGCAATCATGGAGGGTACTCCTATTTCCAATCAGGCACTACAAATTCCATCTATGGGTGCACTGGCAGGAAAGGTCATGGATAACCAGGACGCTATTGGTTATGTTTCCTCCGGTCTGGTAAACCAGAATGCTGATAAACTCACTGCTCTGAAAGTTGACGGGATCGCTCCTACTGTTGAGAATATTACCTCAGGTAAATACCAGATTGGACGGCCTCTGCTTCTGATGAGCAAGGATAAGTTAAATGCCCGCGAACAGCTCTTCGTTGATTATCTGAAATCAGATAAAGGTCGCACTGTTATAGAGGATTTGGGTTATATTCCCCCGGCGAAATAAGAATGGTGAATCTGAACTATAGAAGGGGCAGGATGAAGATCCTGCTCTTTCTTCTTGAAAGTAAAAGTGAGGGAAAGATTTATGCGATACAGCTTAGCATCTCAGCGTGATAAATTCTGGGGGGCGTTCTTTTTTTTAATTGCGCTCATTTGCAGCCTGTTGCTTGCCGCTGTTTTGCTGTTTATGCTTAAGGAAAGCTGGCCTGTATGGACAGAAATTGGTGCAAAATCATTCTTGCTTGCTACTGCATGGAATCCCATGGCATCCCCGCCTGAATTTTCTATTGCTCCGATGCTTGTCAGTACTATATGGGTGGCAGCCGGATCATTGCTTATTGCTGCACCAATAGGGTTTGCATGTGCAATCTTTTTGGCCGAATTTGCCCCTGCACCTCTGGCCGATATTCTACGCCCTGTACTCAATATACTCACAGGTATACCTTCGGTTGTATATGGTTTTTTGGGGGCAGCAGTGCTGGTAAGATTTTTTGAGCGATCTTTAGGCTGGTCCAGCGGTGAATCTTTGTTCCTTGCTTCTCTGGTTCTGGCCTTGATGGTTTTACCTTTTATTGTGGCCAATTCTGAAGCAGCCCTTCGTTCTGTGCCGGCTGAATACCGTTATGCTGCTTTGGCTCTGGGGGTTTCAAAAACGCATCTTGCTATCCATGTACTGGTCCCTCTTGCCAGGAAAGGAATGCTGGGATCTCTTGCTCTTGCTTTTGGGCGGGCAGCAGGAGAAACTATGGCTGTCCTGATGCTGGCAGGGAATATCTTGCTCACACCAGGTTCATGGTTGGACAAGGGAGAACCTTTGCCGGCTCTTATTGCACTTGAGTTGGGAAGTGCTGTACCTGGGAGCCCGCATTACCAAGCCCTTCTGGCTGCCGGGCTGGTTCTCGTCGTTATAGTAATGATAATTAATCTGCTTTTAAACAACTATTTACATACGGCCCGAAATGAGGTGAACCGTTTTGAATAGAAGAAAAATCCGGGATGGGGCTTTTCTCACTTTGCTCTGGGCTTCAGGCTTGTTTATGCTATTTGTTCTCGCGTCAGTTTTGATTTATTTACTGCAGCGTGGTGGTCGCTTTATTAGCCGGGAGTTTATTTTGGGTACCCCGGGCGGTTTTCCACTGGGCAGTGAAGGGGGAATACTGCCTGCGATACAGGGGACCTTGATGCTGGTATTCTTAGCGCTGTGTTTTTCTGTTGTTCCTGCACTTATAACTGCTATTTTTCTTAGCGAATATGGTCGTAATACCCGATTTGCTCATATCATAAACCTCCTGGTTCAAAGTATGGCCGGTATACCTTCGATTATAACCGGTCTCTTTGTTTATGCCCTCTGTGTGGTGGAAATGGGCTGGGGAATCTGCCTGTTGGCTGGAGGTTTGGCGTTGGGGATTATGATATTTCCGGTTATTACAGTTTCCTGCCGCGATGCCCTGATGGCAGTCAATGATGATTATCGTTTGTCTGCAGAATCATTAGGGGCTTCCCGCAGCTATACCCTGCGGCGGATCATCCTTCCCCAGGCCACGACAGGAATACTGTCCGGGATACTACTGGGAATGGGCTATGCTGCTGGTGCAACTGCTCCGATTATGGTCACGGCAGCAGCTATCATGGCTCGTTCCCCGGGGAATCTCTTCGAACCGATAATGGCGTTGCCTTACCATCTTTATATTCTTTTTAATGAGCATATTTCCATGGACCAGGCATATGCAACAGCTCTGGTGCTGGTATTGCTACTGCTTCTGCTGAACAGCATTGCACTATGGTTAAACCGGCAACAAGAAAGGAAGCAATATAGATGAACTCTATAAGTATAAATAAGTTCAGCACCTGGTACAATAAGCAGCCTATATTAAAGGGGATCAATCTTGAGCTAAGTTCCCATTCTATTACCGCTATTGTTGGACCCTCCGGATGTGGTAAAACGACGCTGCTGCGCAGTATTAACCGAACTGCTGAAATAGAAAAGGGTTTCAGATATGACGGCGGGATTCAGGTTTTTGGCCGCCCCATATACCAGAGCCATGATGTATCAGCTGTTCGCCGAAAGGTGGGCATGGTGTATCAGACTCCGGTAGCCCTTCCGCTCAGTATAAAGGAAAATGTTCTTTTTGGTCCCAGGTATTATGGAACTGCTGATCGCTTTGAACAGGATAAGATTGTCGAGGAATGCTTGCAGCGGGTAGCCCTATGGAATGAAGTAAAAGATCGCTTGAATCATTCGGCTGGCCAATTGTCAGGGGGGCAGAAACAGCGTCTGGCGATTGCCCGGGTACTGGCGGTAAATCCTCAGGTTTTGCTTCTGGATGAACCATGTTCCAGTCTGGACCCTTCTTCAACCAGGCTGATAGAAGAACTGCTGGTACAGCTAGCCGGGGAACTATGTGTTATTATCGTAACCCATAATCTCTTTCAGGCACGGCGTATTGCCAGAGAAGCAGTTTTTATGCTAAATGGGGAGGTTATAGAGCAGGGGTTAACGGATATTCTTTTTACAGCAGCAAAACGCGAGGAAACACGCAGCTTTTTTACTGGTGATATGGGCTAGGGCATAAAAAAATTGCCCTTAAGGGGGACCGGGTGGACGGTTCTAGATCACTGAAAAAGCACCATAAATGTCATCCTGAGGAGCTGCAGGCAACGAAGGAACTCTTTTAAGGCCGTAATATTGGGATTCGGCCAACTAGATTCTTCACTATCGTTCAGAATGACATGTAAAAAAGGACTTTTTCAAAGACCGTAATATTGGGAATCAGCTAACGAGATTCCCCCCTAAGGGACTTCACCCTCACGGGTACCACCGATACACCCTGTCGGGTGTAATTAATGTTGCCGATGCTCCCGGCACTCAGCCCGATGATGAACTGGGTTAATGTTAAATTACTTTCTCTGAGTGCCGGGCCGCTATTAAGGTTCTCAGAATGACACGTAAAAAAGGACTTTTTCAACAGTCTCGGACGGTTCTCCTCTGTTATGTCCCTTGTGTCAAGCCTTCTAAGGCAGGAGCTTGAATCATGGTTCCCGGACCCGGTACTTCACCCTATTGCTAAACTTTCGTGAAGCCAGTAATCCCCGATCCTGAAATTTCATTAGAAAAGACCGTACCGTAGCATAGGCGGCATGCTGATAATCCTTCTCCAGCTGCTTGCTGGAGAACTCTTTGCTGCCATAAGCTGACAGGACAAAATAAAAAAGGTCTTTTTCCTTTTCAGTTACCTCGCCATTGGTCAGCATGGTTTTAAACTGTTCCAGCACCGTACCGGCAGTTTGCCGGTATTGCAGCGGATCAAGGACATTGTCTGTAAAATAAACTATAAAAGGGGTTATATCCAAAACACCCGACAACTTATAATTGTCCGCAATCATTTTAAAAGCATGGTAATAAAGATTTTTATTCTCATTAATGTAAGTTGAGAAAGGCACAAACAGGGAAGAGGTATAACCTTTCTGCAACAGAAACCACATTTGTACCAGGCGTGCCATTCGTCCGTTACCATCAAAATACGGATGGAGATAAGCAAAATAATAATGGACGATAATTGACTTAACCACCTGGTCCAAATCATCATCAGTGTTAATAAAACTGATTAAACACTGTACATATTCAGGCAGTTGCCGATAGTTAATCCCTTGGTGGACCAGATTTTCTCCAACCACATAAACTTCATCATGACGATATTTATTACCGGGTATCAGCCGGTTATTTTCCTCTAAAAAATCTCCTGCTGCCAACATATACAATTTATAAAGATTTTCTTCGGTTATTTTATTGGAAATATCAACGATAAAATCAAGACCACGTTTGATGCCATAAGCCTTGTTTTCATTGTCGGAATCAGGAGCGGCACCATTTAAAATTCTGCGTACACTCTCTCTGGTGGTATCAATGGTTTCGATAGACAGGGTAGCAATAATTTCTTCTTCCATGGCCTGAATACCATATTTATCACCTTCATAAGACTGCATTAAAGCAATGACCTTCTGACTGGTAAGATTAATTTTAGCCGGCAGCAACAGCACGGGATTACCGGCAAAATCGAGCAGATCAATGCGGTGATAAAAGTCATCACGCAGGATTTCAATATATTCAGCCAGGTTTTCATTCCCATATTTATATTTTAGCTTAGTAAAATTCAGCCCATGTTTATCGCTGAACATTTGTGTGAAGGTTTTCAACTCCATATCCATACCACCTTAATGATACTAAATGATATCAATATATATCAATTATACCCTGAATTCCATTTATTAAACAGCAAAACTCCAGGAGAAACCTTTGAAGGTAGTCTGGTTTATTCAATACCTATTACCATGAACCATGTGGAACTCCACTACATTGAAGGATATAATCCGGAACCGGCATTGAGATTTGCATTTGATAAATAAATGTTATACCGTGTTACACCGGTGCTGACACCGGTATAACAACACTCTTGCTTACTCTTAATTTATAATTTTGACACTGGTAACATACATTATCTCGCAGGCTCCATTGCCGGTATCTGTTCTGGACAAGCTGCTTCTCCAGGGGCCATCCGGAAAATTGACACTGACCAGATAACCCTCCAATCGGACATAATGGTTTTTCCGGCTTCGTTTTAGCTTCTTCAAAATCTCTTCGTCTTTATGGATCAAATGCACGTTGGCAGAGTGATTAGATATGTATTTGTCATTTACCGGACTATCATATGAAAAACGGTAATGGCACCAGCGTCCGCTTTGAGAATATTTGATATGCTGATCTATTTCTTTCTTATTCAAATCGCCCCAGACCAGAGCGAAATCATAAACGGACACCTGGGAGGGGTAATCCGAAGAATACTTCTTCTTGCTCTTAATTACACCGGCTACACTGTATTCAGCCAGAAGCGATAATTCCACCTCACCGTTTTTGCCGGTTATGGTTATGGTTTCAGGTTTGGCAAGATTAATCTGCACCGGATCAGCAATATTACCCTGATACGGCTGTACGGATAAAAGGGACTCAGCAAACAGCAAGGCAACCAGTAAAAACCCTGCCAGCAGAAATTTCTCAAATCTATTCATTGGCACCATCCCACCTAAAATTATTTATGACAGTCTGACGGGGTTGTTGTCATAACAAATCTTTCACCTTGACTTCCGGATGATGATAACGGGTGAATTTAGCAGTTCTTTTGCCATATTGCAAAGCCTCCTGCGGACACCACTGAATGCAGGCCAGGCATTGCTCACATTGGTTCTGCCAGACCAGTCTGTTATCCTGCATAACGATATTGTTGGCAGGACAAAGCTTTATACACAGTCCGCAATCATTACAGCGCTCATCCACGCGGAACTTCTCATCCATGCGGGGGACATAGGGGAAGCAATAATTATATATCCAGGTAAAAAGCAGCCGTTCCCATAAAGGGCCCTTCTCCACCGGCTGTTCAACCCGGTTAAGAACCCCGCGGGCAATTGCCGAAACTTTAATTCGGGCAGCAGCAAAAAGCTTATACTGTTTCTTCGCAGAACCGGGACCTCCCCAGGGAATGTAATTGGAAGGCAGGACCACCGACCATCCACCCGATAATTTCAGACCTTTGGACTCCATAACCTTATGCAACTGTACCAGAGTATTGGCAACCTGCCCGGCATTATTAGCCACAGCAAAAATATACTGCGGAGACATTTTCCGCAGCTGATCCAAAAAACCCAAAACCCGCCCTGGTACTCCCCATATATGCACCGGGAAAACCAGACCGATCACCTGGGCATCAATCTGATCGGGTTTAATATCCCTGTCTGTCATGGAGATAAGCTCTGTATTACCAAATTCCCGGGCCAGAGTACGGGCTATCCACAAAGAATTGCCGGTGCCGGTGTAGTAGAAAATTACACTTTTAACTGTCGGGGGACCGCAAACCGATGCTTGCGGTACATGGTTATCCTGCATAATTTGCTCCTTAATAATGAAACAGATTGGTCTTATTACTTATTATTGTACTTTACTTTGATAGTATTGAATATTTGGAAACAGTTTTTCTTCTTTCCCATTTCCGTCACCTTTGTTACACAGTGTTACACCGGGATGTTGTTTCTCTTACATTAATAAGTTAATAACTCCGGTGACAGATTGAATAAATCAGATTCCGCTTATGCGTTCCCTATTTCCCCTTAAAGGCGATGACTTTCTATAAAAAACCAGCAGGAATATCAACAATTTCCTAGAAACAAATAAAAACAAACAAAAGGCAACAAAAAATTAATAGGAATTCGACAAGACTACACAGAAGTTAACATAAATGGACTTAACGGAGAATGAGTCGGGGATTTATTAATGGGGCCATAAATAGGCAGGTTGGGGATGAATTTCAATTACCTGGAGGTGGTTAGGGACATTTTTTTTCAATATGGAGAACTAAAAATTATTTAATTATGAAAGGGAGATTTTATGTCAAATAAGTATGCGAAGCTAAAGGCTATTTCAATTGTTCTAACCCTGATGTTAATTGTTACCGGCTTAACCGGTTGTGCGAATACGGAAAAACAGAGCAATCCCAATCCTGAAAAAGAAGCCACTACCCTTACATTGACTGACATGGCGGGCAGGCAAGTGGTGGTTCCCAAAGCGATTAATAAAGTATATTCCGCGGTTCCCATTGGCACCGTTATGATTTATACCATTGACCCCGGTAAGCTGGGAGCGCTAAACTTCAAGTTATCAGAACTGGAGAAAAAGTATACGGTGGAAGAACATCACAATCTGCCTGTATTGGGTAATTACATTATGGGCAGCACTGCCAATGAAGAAGATATTCTGAAACTTGACCCGGATATAATCGTGTATGTGGGAATAATTAATGATTCCTTCAAAGCACAGGTGGAAGAAGCGCAACAAAGGCTGGGCATACCAATTGTTATGGTTGACGGTAACCTTAAAAATGCACCAGCCGCCTATGAGTTTACAGGAAAACTATTAGGTGAAGAAAAAAGAGCCGGCGAATTAGCTGAATATTGCCGCCAAACCCTGGCTGAGGCTGAAAAAACAGCCGGTAAAATACCCGAAGACAGTAAAGCCAGAGTATATTATGCCTGCGGTGCAGACGGACTGATGACCTATGTATCAGGCAATATTCATTCGGAAGTAATAGATATAGTTGGCGGTAAGAACATAGCTGAAATTAAAGTCACCAATCCTTACCAAAACACTCAGTTATCAATGGAACAGTTAATGAAATGGAATCCCGACCTGATAATAACCAATAAAGTAGAGGCCCGGGGAGGAGAAGGCGGACCGGTTGCTTTGCGTACCAAAATACTGGAAAATAGCAACCTGGGTAACCTGGAAGCGGTAAAGAATCAACAAATATATGAAATACCCTGTGCACCCTTCAGTTGGTTTGGACAACCACCATCAGTAGCTCGCATACTGGGAATAAAATGGCTGGGTAACCTGCTTTATCCGGATGAATTCAAGTATGACATTAAAAAAGAGGCCAAAGATTTTTATAAATTATTCTATAACTACGACTTAACAGACCAGGACCTGGAAGAACTCATGAGCAATGCTACCCGTAAATAATTAACCTGGAAAACATGGCCCTGGCTATCCAATACCTGCGATACAGGTCATTTAGATAGCCGGGGTTCATGATATAGAAAAAGGAGGGGTTTGGAGTGCAGATAACTGCTGAAGATACGATTGGTAATATACTGAGTAACTATCCCGAACTATATGAAGTATTTTGGGAAAGCGGATTTAATTTTAACTCTGCGGACGAGCTGGTAAACTCATTGGGCAAAGACACCATGCTGCGTACGGTTTTAACTGTAAAAGGCATAAATGTCGAGCTTTTCACTAACATGATCAATACAAGAATCAGTAATGCCTGTCAAATGGAAGGCCTGCAATACGATTATTACAATCCGGATTTACCGGTAAACCTATTGGTGAAAACGGCATGTGCAGTTAGTGAGCGTTTTAAGGAAGAATTGGCTGAGACTTTAAAAGCCCGCCAAAATCTAACCGGAAAGACTCCCAATGTATTTATAGTAGATGGTTGTCATGCCCCGCATGAATTTGAAAATTTTTATGAATCAGAGAGTATTGATAAACTACCCGATATCATAATGTCGATGTCTTTTGATGAAATCTATGATAAGCGTTTTATAGATAAATATGTCAGCAAAGGTTATTTTGCCAGCGTATTGGATGCCAGGCCGGACTATCAGCAGGAGTACATGGATGATAGTTATACGCTGAATGCCGGGTTGGCAATGGTTTTCTTAATAGATGAGAAAAAACTGGGTGATTTGCCCAAACCGGAAAAATGGGAAGATTTGCTTGACCCCATCTATGAAAACAACATAATTGCCTTTGGAGATGAAGCCAAAGGAATATTTGAATACCCCTTGTACTATTTCTACAAAGAATTTGGCCCGGAAAGCATGAAAAAGCTGGCTCATAATGTAAAGGGAATTCAACACGCCGCCAAGGCCGCCCGACTGGCAGGTACCAACAGCAAAGAAGCCGGAGCTATATACTATATGCCCTTAACCTTTGCCCAGCTTTGTGAAGCCAAAGATGTTTCCATAGTTTTTCCCGAAGACGGTGCCCTGATAATTCCCATCGCCTTTCTGGTTAAAAAGGATAAAATTGATGAATTGGATTACCTTATCAAGCTTTTGTTAAATGGTTATGGTGAAATGTGCGCCAATATAAATGCAGCCGTATTTAATTCCCATGTGGATAGTAAGCTCCCTGAAGGAACCCGGCTTAAATGGCTGGGTTGGGACTATATCAGGTCAAACGACATTCCGGCTCTGGGGGAAAAACTGTATGCAGAATTTCATAAAGCCTGGGATGCAAAACCAAAATCATAAGGAAGTGTAATAGTGAAAATCGTTACGGTCTCCGGACCGCCCTCATCAGGAAAGACCTCGGTTATAATAAAAACCATAGAATATCTCCAAAAAGACCACCTGGATGTAGGTGTAATCAAATTTGACAGTTTATCGACCTATGATGATGTGCTGTACCAAAAATTAGGAGTGAAAGTCAAAGTTGGCCTTTCCGGAAACCTTTGTCCGGACCATTATTACATGACCAACATAGAGGACTGTGTCCAGTGGGGAGTCAGTGAAAATCTGGATATGATTATCAGTGAAAGTGCCGGCTTATGCAACCGCTGTTCTCCGCATATACGAGATGTATTGGCCATATGCGTTATAGACAATTTATCCGGCATAAACACTCCTAAAAAAATCGGACCGATGTTAAGGCTGGCAGATATTGTGGTTATAACCAAAGGGGATATAGTATCTCAAGCCGAGCGGGAAGTATTTGCCTTCAGAGTCAAGCAATCCAATCCCAAAGCGGCTATTATTTTCATCAACGGCATAACCGGGCAGGGTGCCTATGATTTAAGTGTTCGGTTAAAAGAAGCCCATGAATTTGATACAGTCGAAGACAAAAAACTGAGATTCTCGATGCCGGCGGCAGTATGCTCCTATTGTACGGGAGAAATAAGAATAGGGGAAAAGTATCAGACCGGTAATATAAGGAAAATTAAGCTCTGGTAACTATTCCAGGAATTAATCCATTCGGGAGTTTTGCAATTAGAATTTCTTATAAATAAAAGGTATTTTCATGAATGTCACCCTGAGGCAAAGCCCAAGGGTCTGTAACTCTTTGCTATCACTCAGAGTGACATATCAGGAAACCGTGAATTATGCAAAACTCTCATTCATGCGATGAAAATATAAAAAATCAGAGTTGACAATCCGCTGGTCATGAAAGGAGTAAAATGTTGACAAAAGAAGATATGGCCTCATTTAAGCTGGAGGAATTATTTATAAAATACAACTATGCCAGAGATTTCTTTATATCTATCGGTATTAATGAAATTGATACCCGCCTGACATTACAGGAATTTGTAGGGGATATAAAATATGATCTGCTGGAAGATGCCGGTCTGACCAGAGATCAATTAATCGTTAACTTCCTGGTATTTATCGATAAAATGGAAAAATTGAAAAAGTCAAAAAACATGGTTGACTCCATAACCATCGCAGGCGGGAATGATAAATTCGGAAACCCTGAAAATATCAATCTGGAATTAAAAATAGGGGAAGTAATATCGATAGTAGGCCCGACCGGTTCAGGGAAAAGCAGACTGTTGGCTGACATAGAATGTCTGGCACAAAGGGACACCCCTACCCATAGACAAATTTTGCTCAACGGAGAGGAACCGGACATTAACAGGAGATTCTCTATCGAAAACAAACTGGTTGCCCAATTATCGCAAAACATGAACTTCGTTATGGACCTTTCGGTTCAGGAATTTATTCAGTTGCATGCAGAAAGCAGAATGATTGATAATGTAGAAACAGTAGTCCAGGAAATAGTTAGCTGCGCCAATGACCTGGCGGGAGAAAAATTTGACCGGGATACTCCGCTTACGCAATTAAGCGGAGGACAATCCCGGGCCTTGATGATAGCTGACACCGCTCTGCTAAGCCTCTCTCCCATTGTGCTTATTGATGAAATAGAAAATGCCGGCATAGACAGGAAAAATGCCATTGGACTATTGCTTAAAAAAGAAAAATTGGTGTTAATATCAACTCATGACCCGGTATTGGCACTAATGGGGGATAAAAGACTGGTTATAAAAAATGGAGGGATCAACAAAATCATAAACCTGTCTGAGCAGGAAAAATATTATATAGACATCCTGGAAAACATAGACCGTAAAATGCTGGACATAAGAAATCATTTAAGAGCCGGTGGAATCATAGATGATAAGATAATCAGCAGGTTAACGGTTTAAGATTTTATGCTATATTCTTCGGCAATTACGGTTAGTAATAATTAACGGGAGGTGACCTTATGTCCAACAATATAACCAACGCCATCATGGGACTATGTGTTGCCGATGCCCTGGGGGTACCGGTGGAATTTATGCAGCGGAGCAAACTCAAGGCTGATCCGGTTAGGGACATGCGTGCTTATGGCACCTACCATCAGCCAGCCGGAATCTGGTCTGACGACACCAGTATGACCCTTTGCCTGCTGGACAGCTTGGCTGACGGGCTAAACTATGATGACATAATGAAAAAATTTCACCAATGGTTCGATGAGGGGGCTTACACCCCTTACGGAGAAGTATTTGACGTAGGCAACGCCACGCGAAAAGCTATAACCAGGTACTCCGCCGGTACAGCTGCCCTGGAATGTGGCGGAAAAGCCGAGGGTGATAACGGCAACGGCTCACTCATGAGGATACTGCCTATTCTATTTTACCTGCAGACCCATTGTGGTACGGAAATAAATGAGGAAGCCTTTGACATAATCCATAAGGTTTCATCCCTTACCCATGCCCATAAACGCAGCCTGATTGCCTGCGGAATCTATATTTGCATAGCATCAATTATTACACAGGGAGCCGAGCTGAAAACTGCCATACAAACGGGAACTCAAACAGCCATGCAACACTATAGAAACAATTCGGAATTCACGCATGAACTAAAACGCTATACCCGGCTGGAAAACAGCAACTTTGAAAAACTCCCCGAAGAACAAATAAAGAGCAGCGGTTACGTGGTAGACACCCTCGAAGCTGCCCTATGGTGTCTGCTCAATACCGATAACTATAAAGAATGTGTGCTGAAAGCCGTTAATTTGGGAGAAGACACCGATACAGTAGCAGCCGTAGCCGGTGGTCTGGCAGGACTATATTATGGATACGACAGCATCCCCCCGGCATGGCTGGCGGTAATAGCCAAACGCGACTATATAGAGGGTTTGTGTGATCAACTGCATAAATCATTAGGGAACTAAACCAGGGAAAATAATAGATTAACGTCAGGCTTACTTAATCTATTAATGAAGCCTCAAAGGCACATCAGCAGGCTTATAATTAACTACATCCCTAAAAACCAGCATTTCTTAACAACACCAGCAGGATTTTGGTAGAAAATATAGAAATATATTCTAAGAGGTGTTTAACTTGAATAAATATCGAAAATGGACGGTTATATTCTGTTTGCTTACAAGCGTGTCGATAATATTTGGGCAGGTAGCTAAATCATCTATTACCTATGCTCCATTAGCTGGATGGCTTTTGGGTGGTATTTTTATAATTTTAGCTTTATATTACAGCACTAAACTCTGAAACAAGGGGTTAAGAATCATAAGCTCGCCATTAATCAGGAGGTGGCGTGATGCCCAATAACATAACCAACGCTATCATGGGACTATGTGTTGCCGATGCCCTGGGGGTGCCGGTGGAATTTATGCAGCGGAGCAAACTCAAGGCTGATCCGGTTAGGGACATGCGTGCTTATGGCACCTACCATCAGCCAGCCGGAACCTGGTCCGACGACACCAGTATGACCCTCTGCCTGCTGGACAGCTTGGCTGACGGACTGGACTAAGACGACATAATGAAAAAATTTCACCAATGGTTTAATGAGGGGGCTTACACCCCCTATGGAGAAGTCTTTGACATAGGCAACGCCACGCGAAAAGCTATAACCAGGTACTCCGCCGGCACGGCGGCACTGGAATGCGGCGGGAAAGCCGAGGGTGATAACGGCAACGGCTCACTCATGAGGATTCTGCCTATTCTATTTTACCTGCAGTCCCGGTACGGTAAGGAACTAAATGAAGAAGCATTTGATATTATTCATAAGGTTTCCTCCCTCACCCATGCCCACAAACGCAGCCTGATTGCCTGCGGAATCTACATTTGCATAGCGTCAGCAATTACACAGAAAGCAGAGCTGAGGTCTGCAATACAAACGGGAACTCATAAAGCCATGCAATACTATAGAAACAACTTGAAATCTACGCATGAACTGAAACACTATGCTCGGCTGGAAAACGGCAACTTTGAAAAACTCCCCGAAGAACAAATAAAAAGCAGCGGTTATGTGGTGGATACCCTCGAAGCTGCCTTATGGTGCCTTCTAAATACCGACAACTACAGAGACTGTGTCCTGAAGGCCGTCAATCTGGGGGAAGACACCGATATAGTGGCAGCAGTAGCCGGTGGTCTGGCAGGACTATATTATGGATACGAAAGCATCCCCCAGGAATGGCTGGCGGCAATAGCCAAACGTGACTATATAGAGGGCCTATGCGATAACCTGCATACAGCGTTAGGGAAATAGAGGGCAAAGTAATGATAACGTCCGGGAGTACACATAAAGTCCCATAAATGTCATCCTGATGAGCCGCTGGGCGACGAAGGATCTTTTTTGTGCCATATGAGCCGGTCAATGGCTTTATAAGCCCCTCATTTTAAAGACTCTCTTTTTTAGATGTTGTATATTGCGATGATAATCCGATACAGATCCTATCCGTGGGCTTTTGGCGTAAGGGCTGTGGCAAATGTATTGCAAATGTAAATACAAGAGCATAAAATGATATATGAAGGAGGGATTACCAATGGCAAAAACAACAAATTTGTATATAAGGCTTGAACCAGGACTCAAGGAACAGGCAGAACTCATTCTGGGACAATTGGGTATTCCGATGTCTAACGCAGTGAATATATTCTTGAAACAGGTCGTAATGCAAAGAGGAATTCCTTTTGATGTTAAGCTTCCTGACCCAAAACCTGCTGGAATTTCCAGCTTAACTGAAGCTGAGCTTGACGATGAATTGGAAAAAGGGTATGTCGATTTTATTCAAGGGAATACAAAACCGGCAGACAAAGTTTTTTCAGATATACGTAAGGAATATAGCAAATGAAATATAAAATTGTTTTGACGAAACAAGCAGATACCGATTTGAGGTATATTTATGAGTATATTGCATTTACTCTGCTTGAACCTGAGATAGCAGTCAGACAATTGGAGAGAATCGAAAAAGGTATCCTCAGTCTGGATGAAATGCCGGAGCGATTTCGAGCATTTGAAAAAGAACCATGGCATAGCAGAGGGTTTAGACAGATGCCAATAGATAATTTTATAGTATTCTATATTCCAAAAGCTGATGTGAAGATAGTTACCATTATCCGGATTATGTACGGAGGAAGGGATATTGATGCTCAGTTGAAAAAGACTAATCAGTAGGTAAGGTGTTGTATCGGTTAAACTTTCGCGGATTCAGTGCTGTTTTAATTCTTACCCTCAGCCCATGCCAGGGAATCTCCCGGTAATAAAACATTGATTCCACCTCATGAGCCATCTCCACTACCTCTATTCTATAATTCGCTACTATAAATATCAATGCAATGACACTATACTGTCATTGCATTAGAGTATAGTGATATTTATAAAAAGGATAAAGTAAGTTGCAGAAATAGGGTTTATGGTACAATGTGGAAAAAGCAAGTCCAAAATATCTGGAGCAGAGAAGGTTTTAATATGAAGCAT
>DAIMDR010000021.1:0-17664 GCA_036725705.1 Syntrophomonadaceae bacterium
CCAACGCATAGGGATTGGAAAGAATCTGCCCCCAATCAAGCCAATCTCCACTTTTAACCACCTTTACGGCTTCTTCGGCACTGACTAATTTTGAACGATACTCAACAGCGTAAGACAAGCTGCTCACTCCTTGTACTTTTAAATAATAATTTTCGCCCGTTCCCGCATAAAAGCAATCTCGCGATCGATATCGCCTTGAATTTCGGCGATGCGCTGATCAGCGTCAGGGCCTTTAAGCAGACGGGTGAAACGCCCCTGCTTCATTACATATTCATTCACTGGCTCCGCCTTCTTTTTACCGCTGATGATAAGCGAGCTGGGGTTATTAAAGCTGATCCGGCCATTTTCCACTTCCCATAACAACCAGGCACCGCTTCTTACCGCCATACGGCTCATTTGCACGGTTTCAGGCATATCAAACTGCCAGCCTAAATAGCAGGGGGCCAGAATCTCTATATATTTCATACCGGGGATGTTTTTGGCTTTTGCAACCTTGTCGTACAGGTCACCGGGATAAGCCACAGTGGCAGTAGCCACATAGGGAATATTATGCTCCAGCATCAATAGGGCCATGTTTTTCTTGGGCTGGCGTTTGCCAGTGGGGGTAGTGGTGGTGAAACTCCCGCGCGGGGTAGCACCACTGCGTTGTACACCGGTGTTGCTGTACGCTTCGTTATTATAGCAAAAGAAAATCATATTATCATTGCGCTCAGCTGCGGCTGAAAGCGCCTGAAAACCGATATCATAGGTGCCGCCATCTCCTACCCAACTGAACACGGTGGGCAGTTCGCCTTGCAGACGACCCTTTTCCTTCATTATTTCAAGGGCGTGGGTAATACCGGAGGCCGACGAGCCCGCAGTAGCAAAACAAATATTAATGCCGGGCCAGTTGTAGCCCAGTTTGGGAGTCATACCCATGCTGGCTACCGAGCAGGAGGGGGTCAGCAGCATGATGGCGTTTGAACCCAAAGCCTTGCCTACTATACGCAGCGCCATGGTGGCGGGACAGCCGCCGCAGGCCCCGTTTCCGCTTAAAACCTGTTCTATATCCGGTAATTTTTTAATACTGGTAGTCATATCTAATCCATTCCTTTCCGGGTCTATGCCTTATTATCAATATCACAGAGTAATAATTCCTCAGCACAACTAATGTTATGGCCCAGCCATTTTCTAATCATCCATCATGGCACGAATCTCGGCAGCCATGAAACGGCGGGTCAGATCGATACCGCCAATGCCCATAACCCGGTTTTTAACTGTGATGTCGTTACGCCTGCCAAAGAGCACACTTTTCAGTTCCGCAGCCAAAATGCCACCGGGGTGCCCAAAATTATAGTTACGGTCCAACACCATTACCTGAGCATTTTGCGGCAGGGCGCTGATGATATCCTCAGCCGGAAATGGCAGATACAGACGCGGCCTCAACAGTCCGGCTTTGATGCCCTGCTCACGAAGAATATCAATGGAAAGTCTTAATTCTGCCGCCATACTGTTGATAGCAAAGGCTACTACTTCAGCGTCTTCCAGCCGATAGGTATCGATAGTATCGCCGTCCCACATGCCGGTAATATCCTTATATTCCTGCGCGGACTGCTTTACCAGCGGGATCGCTGCCAGATTATCTTCAGACAACATCTGACGAAAAGGTGCGTATTCGGGCGCATTGGTCACATTACTGAAGGAAGAAGGATGAGCGGGATCAAGCCGCCATTCGGGTTCAAACGGGGGCAGGAACCGGTCGATATCCTCCTGTGGCGGCAAGGTAAGCGGCATCAGGCAATGGGAGATCGCAAACCCGTCAAAATTAACCATAACCGGGATATTAATCTGCTCAGCCACGCGGAAGGCCTGTAAAATGGTGTTGTATACCTCCTGATTGGACGAACAGTGATACTGAATCCAACCGGTATCGCGCTGAGCCATTGAGTCCTGATGATCGGCCCACAAAGTCCAGGGGGCAAAAATACCACGGTTAACATTGCACATTACTACCGGTAACCGTCCACCGGAAGCCATATGTAAAACTTCGTGCATATACAACAGACCATTGGCCGAGGTGGCTGTAAAAACACGGGCGCCGGCAGCGGATGCAGCCACAGCAGCGGCCATGGAACTGTGTTCTCCTTCCACGGGGATAAAACGAGCATGCAACTCACCATTTTCAACCATGGCGGCTATCGCTTCCATAATGCTGGTTTGGGGGGTGATAGGATAGCCGGGTACTACATCCACCCGGGCGCTTTTTACGGCCAGCGCCGCAGCATGAGCACCGGTATCCATTATAACTTGAGCTGATTTCATACTGTTACGCCTCCTTTTCCATGCTGATTGCACCGGTGGGGCATTCGGTGGCACATATCCCGCAGCCCTTGCAGTAGCGGTAATCAATTATTATTTCTTTGCGCTCAATAACTGCTTCCGGACAATATATCCAGCAAATCTGGCACTTGGTACATATTTGCGTGTCAACCACCGGACGGTGGGTTCGCCAGGAACCAGTATCACCGCCAGCTCCCTGCATCGGCCAGGAAATAGGCCGGTAGGATTTTGTAACTGATTTCATTTTTTCAATTCCTTTCACTCGTCCAAATATAAATATTGCTATATGCTAATCTGCCTGACGGCGCTATAAGCCTTGACGGCAGCGCCCAGATTACGCTCAGCACTTCCCGGCCATTTATTTAAAATGGTTTGCTCCATTATATTTTGCGGGATTTTTAGTACCCGGCACACCGCACCAAACAGCGGAATATTTATAAAGGGCCCATCAGCCGAAAATAATCCGGCTTCGCTAGCGATAGCATCAGCGTCCACCTGCCAGGTAGGATGCTTATCCAGGGCTACAGCGTGGGGAGCATTGATGACCACGGTGCCGTTCTCAGTAATGCCTTCACTGAGCGCCGCTTCGATGAGCTTTTCACTCATTACTACCAAATAATCCGGCAGCTCACATTGACTGTGCGCGTGAATAGTGGTGGGGGACATACGCACTGCTGCCCGCACTGGAGCTCCGCGGCGTTCCACCCCAAAGAAAGGTAGAGCCTGCCCCTGATTGCCATTTTCCAGGGCCGCCTGCGCTAACAAGTGAGCCAGGGTAACGGAGCCCTGCCCGCCAAACCCGTTGATTCGTAATTCTAACATGCTGTTCCTCCATTCTTCCCATGGTAAAAAAAACCCTTCGCTCAGAAATCTGAGACGAAGGGACTAACTCCGCGGTACCACTCAATTTAACGACTAATGCCGTTCACTCCATCAGGATGCAGGATCTTAAGACCCGCTATCCCCTTCCTTTTAACAGTGGAAGTTCCGTCCGAGCCTACTTTCTAAAATGATTTCGGTCGGCAACTCCAGGGTGAGTTCTGTCTGCCTCTTTGACCGCCTCTCACCAGGCAGCGGTTCTCTATAGCCCGAGAATCAGCATACTATTCCCTATCATCATTATTTTGGTATATTGCATTTATTATAATGACCTGCTATTTTTATGTCAATATCTATTCAAAAAGGGGTTTCAGCATAAAGTCTGAAACCCCTTGGTAATTATTTATTGTGAAAAGGCCAGGGACGCATGCCCCGGAAAGAGTCTAACCCGCTGGACCATTATTGCTCCTTGCTTTTAACATGTTTTATCATTCTATCAATATCTTCATTAGTATTTATCGGATAAAACTGCGTATTAGGATGCTTATTTCTAAAAACACGAAAAACTTCATCAGCAAACGGTTGCCCGATTATCTCTATCCCTTTAAAATCCAGAGTTACTTCTTTAAACTGATCAAATCTCGCTATTAGTCTTTTCGCCTGTGATCTGGAAACCAATGCTTCCCCTTCATACTGCAATAGTGTTAACGGCACAGTAGTTTTTTGAAAACCATAATCTTCTGAATCAATTCCAGGAGTAAACCGATCAAAGACTTCTTTCATTGTCTGCTTGGAACTCCTTTCAATTAACATCTTTACCACTGTTCCTTTCGTAAAATCCTTTCGATCAGGAAATAGCCAATCATTATTATCATGTCCTAAAAAGACTGTGTCTTCGGATAAGATGGTAAAATCGTCAAACATACGCGATGTAAAAAAGATTCCTTCCCCTGAATGTTGAGATGGGTCTGAGGTTAATTTCCCTTTTGCGAGCTCTAATATAGCATGGTTCTTATCCGTAAGATTAAAATCCCTTTGTATTTTTGTAAATATGCCTATTCCATTATCTATTATCCAGAATTCAATTACGATGGAATTATATTTAACTCCAATTTCTAGTTTTGAGGCTCCAGAATGTGCCATAACATTGTTAACCATCTCGCCAATACCGTAATGGCAAATGTCATTGACATTTCGCGACAACTCTGGAAGCATTGGTTTAACATGCAACCTCCAAATATCCTCTTCATCAAGCTGGTTTTGCTTAAGTTCAAACTCAAGATAATTCCAAATATTATTCAGTTTATATGATATTTTTCGTCCCTCTATATTAACAATAAGATGTTTATCTTCTGTTAACTTTCTTATATATCTATAAACCGTCTGTCTGGAAATGTTAAATTTATCACTTGTAAGCTTAACGATTTCTTTCGGATACCGTTCTATATTCTTCAGAATAAAAGTCGATAATTCCTGCTTATCTACCTTAACTTTACCCATAGATAAAATCTCCTATACATCTAATCTTTAATAATACTGTAACATGTCTAGTGATTTTTTGTAACATTAATAGCATTTTTATTAACATACCTTGCATTATTTGTTCAATAAGTTCTTTTTTACATGTCATTCTGAAAACCTTAATAGCAACCCGGCACTCAGAGTAAGTACAAATATCAAAAAGGGGTTTCAGCTCTAAGTCTGAAACCCCTTGGTAATCTTTAATTAGTGGCGGAGAGGGCGGGATTCGAACCCGCGAACGCTTTCGACACGTTACTCGATTTCCAATCGAGCGCCTTCAGCCAAGCTCAGCCACCTCTCCAGATTGTATATATAGTTATAAGGTTTATCTTTTCCCTGCACAGCAGGGTGGTTAACTCTTTATAAACTCCGCAGTCATCATCTGTTTAAGGTTATGGCGGAGAGAGTGAGATTCGAACTCACGAGGCGGGGTTCAGCCGCCTACTCGATTTCGAGTCGAGCGCCTTCGACCAACTCGGCCATCTCTCCTCAAATCAGCAAAGAATGAACTAAGCGTATCGGCACATTCCCGCTCCAAAACCCCGGTTGTTATCTCTACCTGATGATTCAACCCGGGAAATCGAACTAAATCAAATATTGACCCTGCTGCCCCGGCTTTAGGGTCTCTGGCCCCAAACACCAGTCTTCCCAAACGGGCGTTAACCATTGCTCCAGCGCACATGGCACACGGTTCCAGGGTACAGTACATGGTTATATCAGATAAACGCCATCTGCCCAGATAACGGGCTGCTCTTTGCATAGCCAGCATTTCCGCATGTGCGGTAGCGTCCTCTCTAAATTCCTTTTCGTTGCTGGCCCAGCTGATGATTTCATCATCCTGAACCATTACTGCTCCGATGGGGATTTCTCCTGCCACGCAGGCTTTTTGGGCTAAGGCCAGAGCCAGTCGCATATATATCTCATCGGACATCGGGTCTCACCGCCAAATATGGTGCGCCCGAAGGGACTCGAACCCCTGGCACACGGTTTAGGAAACCGTTGCTCTGTCCTGCTGAGCTACGGGCGCTAGTCGAGTACTATCTGCTCTCATCCAATTCAGGTTATTAATTAGGTTCTAAAATATGGCGCGCCCGCAGGGATTCGAACCCCGGACCTCCAGATTCGTAGTCTGTTACTCTATCCAGCTGAGCTACGGGCGCATGATATATTAAGTTTGCTTTGCATCCACATAAATGGCGGAGAGAGAGGGATTCGAACCCTCGAGACAGGTATTAGCCGTCTACTCGCTTAGCAGGCGAGCGCCTTCAGCCAACTCGGCCATCTCTCCGTGTTTAAAATCAGTTTTTAGTATGGCGGAGGAGGTAGGATTCGAACCCACGGGGCCGTGAAGCCCAACGGTTTTCAAGACCGCCTCCTTAAACCACTCGGACACTCCTCCACTGAGAGGATACGTTGCACACCCAATGCAAATGAAAGTATAGCATAGCCTAAGCTTGCTTGTCAATAAAACTAACCCTTAACCGATCCCTTATCAAGACTAAGTAAATAGACAAAGTAAATGCGACCCTGCCAGGAGAACCTATCACTGAAAAAGTACCATAAATATCATCCTGAGGAGCTGCAGGCGACGAAGGATCTCTTTTGGAAATCCGTAATATTCGGTCTTTAGCTAGATTCTTCACTATCGTTCAGAATGACACGCAAAAGAGGCTTTCGACAGTCTAACGAGATTCTTCGCTTGTGCTGAATGACACGCAAAAGAGGTTTCAACAGTCTCGAACCGTCCCCATGGTTAGGCCTTTTTTATAACATCTATTCCACCCATATAGGGTCTTAATACTTCGGGTATTATTACTGATCCATCTTCCTGCTGATAGTTTTCAAGAATAGCTGCCACGGTTCTGCCAATTGCTACCCCGGAGCCGTTCAGGGTGTGGACATATTGCAGTTTTCCTCCATCTGCCGGACGATAGCGAATATTAGCCCGCCGGGCCTGAAAATCCTCACAGTTGGAACAGGAGGATATTTCCTTGTATTCATTGTAGCTGGGCATCCATACTTCCAGGTCGTAGGTTTTGGCGGAGGAAAATCCCATATCACCTGTACTTAACAGCACTTTGCGATAGGGCAGTTTTAACAATTGCAACACCTTTTCCGCATCAGCAGTAAGTTTTTCCAACTCCTCATAGGAGTTTTCCGGAGAGACTATTTTCACCAGTTCCACTTTGTTAAACTGGTGCTGGCGGATAACGCCACGCGTATCCCGCCCGTGTGAACCGGCTTCTGCCCTGAAACAGGGCGTATAGGCGGTAACATAAATGGGCAGTTGCGCTGCTTCCAGCACTTCTTCCCGGTACAGGTTGGTTAAGGGCACTTCCGCCGTAGGTATCAGAAACATTTCCCTGCCGGCCACTTTAAACATGTCATCGGCAAACTTTGGCAATTGACCGGTTCCAATCATACAATCACCCGTAACCATGAAAGGAGGGAGTATTTCCCGATATCCATGCTGCATGGTATGCATGTCCAGATAAAAGTTTATTATTGCTCTTTCCAATCTTGCCCCGGCACCTTTATATACGGTAAAACGCGCTCCGGATAATTTCGCGGCCCGCTCAAAATCCAATATATCAAGGTTTGGACCGATATCCCAGTGCGCCTGGGGTTCAAAGTCAAATTTATGTGGACTACCCCAGCGACTAATTTCCTGGTTGGCAGTTTCATCAGGTCCTACCGGTACCGATTGGTGAGGCAGATTTGGTATATTTAGCAGAATCTGTTCCATTTCCGCTTCTACCGTTTTTAGTTCATCATCCAGTTCTTTTATCTCCTGCCCGACCTGACGGACTTTTTCCATTAAATCAGCTGCATCGCCACCCTGCTTTTTAATCTTGCCGACTTCCTGTGAGCTGGTATTACGAAAGTTTTTTAGTTCTTCTACCCGTAATAAAAATTTTCTTCGCTGTTCATCAAGTGACAGGTATTTGTCTAAAGCGCCTTTAATGTTGCGTTTTTGCAGCTGTTTTTCCACTTCGGACGGATTGGCACGAATTAATCTGGCGTCCAACATAAAATTAGTCCTCCATTATTTACCTGATGTATTTAGCCTGGCAAATTAGAATTTAAGCAATTTCGGTCTGCTGATAATACCATCCACCTGTTCGAGTCGTTCAAAGATTGATTCTTCAACTTTGTTATCAACATTGACCATCATTACTGCTGTCTCGCCTTTTTTCTGCCGGGCTACTTTCATTGAGGCAATATTAACCCCCCCGTCACCCAACATAGTGGCAAATGGGCCAATAACTCCGGGCTTATCAATGTTTTCTACCATAATTACATAGCCTTCTAAATTAGTTTCGGTTTCATAGCTGTCAATTTCAACCAATAGCGGTTGGCGGGCCCTGGACAAAGTCCCGGCCAGTTGCTTTTCCGAATCCTTGCCAAACAGGTTGACAGTAATTAAATTCTTATAGCGTTTATTGCTCTGCGGCTGTTTGGTTTCAAAGACTTTTATTCCCCGTTCCCCGGCCATCAAACGGGCATTAACATAGTTTACATTTTCCATCATTACCGGTGCCAGCAGCCCTTTCAAAAAGGCAACGGTAAGCATTTCGGTTTCATTTTGCGTAATAGGACCACTATAAGTCAACTCTATACGCGTAACCGGCGATTTTTCAATTTGATAATAGATGTTACCCATCTTTTCCGCCAGTCCGATATAGGGACGTAAATATTCCAATTCATCGGTCATCAAAGTTGGCAGATTGATTACATTGGGTACTATGTCGCCTTTTAATGCCAGTATTACCTGCTCAGCAATAGTTTCCCCTACCCGACGCTGGGCTTCAAAGGTATCAGCGCCTAAATGTGGTGTTACTACTACATTATCAAACTCGAACAAAGGATTATTAAGGGCCGGTTCTTTTTCAAAAACATCCAGGCCGGCACTGTGAGCTTTGCTGGTTCTTAAAGCATCCAGAAGTGCAGCTTCTTCAATAATGCCGCCCCGTGCACAGTTAACCACGCGAACGCCGTCTTTGGCCAGCTTAAACATTTCGGCATTTATCATATGATAAGTTTCTTCCGTCTTGGGCGTGTGTACGGTAATGAAATCGGATTCCCGGACCAGTTCTTCCAGGGTATTTTTTTTCTCGGTTTCGAATCTCTCGAATCTTTCATCAGCTATATAAGGGTCATAGGCAATGACTTTCATATTAAAAGCCTTTAACCGCGTAGCCACCATGGAACCTATTCTGCCCAAACCTACAATCCCAACGGTTTTCCCATATAACTCCACGCCCCGGAACGGTTTACGGTCCCAGGTTCCCCCTTTTAGATAATTGTTGGCCCAGGCAGTTTTTCGTGATGAGGCCAGCAACAGGGCAATGGTTTGTTCTGCCGCGGAAATAGTATTACTATCAGGTGTATTGGCAACTATAATCCCATGACGGGTACATACATCCACATCAATATTATCTATCCCGTTACCAGCCCGTCCAACTACTTTAAGATTGGTACCCCGGCTGATCAGCTCTTCATCTACTTTGGTTACGCTGCGTACAATCAGGGCATCATAGCGGTCGATTATTTCCAGTAATTCTTCGCGGGAGATCCCATCCCGAAAATCAACCTCCAATTCAGCTTTTAGTAATGCCAGGCCTTCTTCAGCTATTCTTTCAGTTACAATAACTTTTTTTCCATGATTCATTATTTTATCTCCTTTCCAGATTATCCGGTAACTTTTGCATTAGATATTCCTGCGCTTTATTAACGCCAACTCCCATTTCCAATTCATATCCCATTTTCAAAAGTCCCATTTCCAAGGCAGCCAGAACCGCAAGTAAATCAAGGTTTCTAACATAACCCAGATGTCCGATACGGATAATAACATCATCCATTTGCTGCTGCCCGCCGGCTATAATAATGTTCATCTGTTCATACAGATATTGCCTTAATCTATTTGCGCCTGCGGCTTCGGGGATATATACAGATGTTACTGCCGTTGAGGCTGATTCATCTGCAGCAACCAGTTTTAAACCCATGGCTTTTACGGAACTGCGAACCATATCCCGATATTGACGATGCCTTGATACTATTTGGTCAAGTCCTTCTTCCTGCATCATGTTAACGGCTTCTCTGAGACCGTAGTACAGTGAAATCGGCGGTGTAAAATGAGTTTGCCCCTTCTCCAGATATTTAAGTCCCTCGGTTACATCCCAATAAAAACGACAGTTGGTACTATGCCGGTGAATAGCCAGAGCTCGGTCACTAAAAGCTAAAAAGCTTAATCCCGGCGGTATCATAAAAGCTTTTTGTGATCCGCTTACCACTACATCCAGATTCCATTCATCCATTTTCAGCTCCAATGCGGCCAGGCTGCTGACTGCGTCTACCATGAACAAAGCCGGATGATTGACTGTCACCTCACGAATAGTCTTTATATCATTAAATACCCCGGTTGAAGTTTCATTATGCGTAATTAAAACCGCTTTTATTTCCCCATTTTTATCCTCTTCAAGGCGGGTTTTAATAGCTTGCGCATCCGCCGCCTGCCCCCAGGGGAAGTCCATCTTCTCTACCCGGGCTCCAAAGTTTTCCGCAATGGCAGCAAAGCGATCTCCAAATGCACCTATAGATACAGCCAGAACTTTATCTCCCGGACTAATGAAGTTTACTACTGCTGCTTCCAGTGCCCCGCTTCCGGATGAGGGATAAATCAGTAAGTTTTGATTGGTCTGATAGACTTGTTTTACCCCTTCTGTAACCCCCAGTAATAGTTCCCTGAATTCTGGTCCGCGATGATTAATCAAAGATTTACCCATAGCACGAATTATTCTTTGCGGTATGGGAGTCGGGCCTGGAAGCAACAAATATTGGTCCCCTGTCATTAATGAAACCCTCCTTGGCTATTTTTAGCCTTAAATATTAAAACCCCCCGTCCCTGGTTAGGGACGAGAGGTTACTCCCGCGTTGCCACCCTGGTTGATAGATATTGGCTAACTATCCACTTTAAAGTTATAACGGAACCACCGGTACTGCTTATATAACAGCCCTCTCCAGGGCGGATTCGTTGCCTCCCTGCCTGATTCGCACCCCCACCAGGTCTCTTAATCAGGGTATTGCAATTACTACTCCCCTTCATCAATTTTCGATATTTTTAGATTAGCATATATTATATTACAGGAATAACAACCTGGCAAGTTATTTATAATTCATGCAGAAAATATTCATGCAAATCCTTTTTAGCTGTTAGTTCCGGATGAAAAGCGGTGGCTAACAAATGATGTTCCCTTACCATAACAATTTTATCTTCATAGCTGGCCAGCACCTGAGCATTTCCCCAGACTTTCTGTACATAAGGTGCCCGTATAAATACTGCCCGGGTTGTACCGATACCTTCGATTGCCAGACTGGTCTCAAAACTTTCTGCCTGACGGCCGAAAGCATTGCGTTTAACTTCTATATTCATTAACCCCAGTCTCATTTGATCAGAGTCTGCAATTTCTTTGGCCATTAGTATCATGCCGGCGCAGGTTCCCCACATCGGCATACCCTGTTCAGCCTGAAATCTGATTTCTTCCAGCAGGTTAAATTGTGTGAGGAGCCTCCCCATTGTGGTGCTTTCGCCTCCGGGTATAATCAACGCGTCTATCTCCTGCAAGTCCTGAGCTCGACGAACTTGACGACTTTTAGCTCCACAACCTTTAATAGCCTGTTCATGTTCAATAAAGGCACCCTGCATAGCCAGCACCCCAACGGTGGTTTTACCAGCCACGCTCCTGCATCCTTTCTTCAGGCCGGATGGTGCTGATATCTATTCCTACCATCGGTTCCCCCAGGTCACGGGATACTTCAGCCAATACCTGGGGATCGTTATAATAGGTGGTAGCCGCTACTATTGATTGCGCCCTTTTAGCCGGATCACCGGATTTAAAGATTCCTGAGCCGACAAAAATTCCATCACAACCCAATTGCATCATCAAAGCCGCGTCCGCTGGTGTAGCTATTCCCCCGGCAGCAAAGTTTACCACCGGCAGTTTTTTCAGCTTTGCCACCTGCAAAACCAACTCGTACGGGGCTTGTAGCTCTTTGGCTGCGCTCATAAGTTCATCCTTGGGCAGATTGCTGATCCATCTTATTTCATCATTTACCTGACGAATATGGCGCACTGCTTCAACAACATTACCTGTACCCGGTTCACCTTTGGTTCTTATCATGGCAGCTCCTTCGCCAATGCGCCGCAGGGCTTCTCCCAGATTGCGGGCTCCACATACGAAAGGTACGATAAAATCGTTTTTGTTCACATGATATTTATCATCGGCCGGAGTTAAAACTTCGCTTTCATCAATATAATCTATGCCCAATGATTGCAAAACCTGTGCTTCAACAAAATGACCAATCCTGCATTTGGCCATAACTGGAATCGTGACTGCCTCCATAATCTGCATTATTACAGTCGGGTCAGCCATACGGGCTATACCGCCGGCAGCTCTGATGTCAGCCGGAACCCTTTCCAGGGCCATTACTGCACATGCCCCGGCAGCTTCAGCAATTTTTGCCTGTTCAGCAGTAGTTACATCCATAATAACCCCGCCTTTAAGCATCCGGGCCAGTCCGGTTTTTACTTTTAAGGAACCTTTTTCCGCCATTTTCGTATGAACCCCCTCGAATATTAACCCGCTTGACTGTTGTACTGGCAGGCATGTTGTTCTTATTCTTGTTCTTCTTCCTGTTCTTCTTCTTTCTCGGCATCAAACCTGGCAAGACTTACAATACGGTCATCTCCAGGCAGTTTCATCAGCAGAACCCCGCGGGAATATCGCTTTTGCAGAGATACATCCTCTACCTCAATACGAATAATTTGTCCTTCGCTGGTTAGCAACATCAAGTCCTGGCCCTCGAAAACAACTTTAAACCCTACTATGTTACCATTTTTACGGGTAAGTTCAATAGACTTTACTCCGACGCCTCCACGGTTCTGCAGCTTGAATTCGGTCAGGTTTACCCTTTTTCCATATCCGTTTTCAGTAACAATCAGCGCCTGGGCACCTTCGCGATATTTATCAATACCAATTACATAGGCATTATTTGGCAAACGGATAGCTCTTACACCGGTAGCAGTTCTACCCATGGGCCGAACCTGGTCTTCATCAAACATTATGGTCATGCCACAACAGGAACTAACCAGTATCTTATCATTCTTTTTAACTCTTATAACTCCTACCAGTTCATCTTCCGGCTTTAGATTTACGGCAATTAGACCATTACGACGAATATTTTCAAAAGCTGATAAAGCCACTTTTTTTATCGTCCCCGTACGGGTAACCATCATCAGGTATCGCTTATCATTGAAATCCCCGGCTGGAATCAGAGTAGTAACTCTTTCATCCGGACGCAGTTCCAGGAAATTAATCAGAGGTAATCCCTTGGCCTGTCTTGATGCCTCCGGCAGTTGGAAAGCCTTAAGCGAAAATACCCTTCCCTGGTTGGTAAAACAAAGCACCGTTGCCAAAACACTGGTTACGATTACACTGATGGAATAATCCTCGGCGCGGATGGAGGTGCCGCTGACCCCTTTCCCGCCTCTTTTCTGGGCTCTATAGGTGTCAAGGGGCAGACGTTTTATGTAGCCCCGGTTGGACAGGGTAATAACAACTTCATGATCTTCAATAAAGTCCTCTTCATTGTAATCAGAAGATTCATGACTAATTTCAGTGCGTCGCCTGTCCGCATATTTTTTACGAATTTCACTTAAATCCAGTTTTATAATTTGCAGGACTCTTTCCGGTTTGGCCAGAATATCCTCGTAGTCAGCAATACGAACCAACAGCTCCTGATATTCTTCTTCCAATTTATTTCTTTCCAGACCGGTCAACTGAGCCAGACGCATATCCAGAATAGCATTAGCCTGAATTTCACTGAGATCATATCTCTCTATCAAAGCCCGGCGAGCGGTTTCCCGATCCTTGCTGTTACGAATCAAGGAGACAATTTCGTCCAGATGATCCAGGGCAATTTTAAGGCCTTCCACAATATGCAGGCGGTCCCGGGCTACACGCAAGTCATATCTGGTTCTGCGGGTTACTACTTCCTGACGATGTTCAATAAAATATTGCAGGGCCTGCTTTAATCCTATTGTCTGCGGTCGTCCATTAACGAGGGCCAGCATATTAATACCAAAGCTGTCTTCCAGTTGGGTATGCTTAAACAGCCGGTTAATAATTACATTTACATTAACATCACGGCGCACCTCGATAACGACCCTGATCCCGCTACGATCAGATTCGTCGCGCAAATCCAATATGCCGTCAACTTTTTTATCTCTGACCAATTCAGCAATTTTTTCCACCAGTTTGGCTTTATTAACCTGATAAGGTAATTCATTAATAATGATGGCATTTCGGCCATTCTTTCGTTCCTCAATAACGTACCGGGCCCGGATTTTTATGCCTCCGCGACCAGTTTCATAGGCCTGCCGTATACCTTTAGTGCCCATTATAATCCCGGCAGTAGGAAAGTCCGGACCGGGAATTACTTTCATCAGTGCATCCAAATCTGTTTCCGGATTATCAATCAGCAACATGGCACCATCAATGATTTCTCCAAGGTTATGTGGAGGAATGTTAGTAGCCATCCCCACCGCAATCCCAGCAGATCCGTTGACCAGCAGATTTGGTATTCTGGATGGCAACACCTGGGGTTCCTCACGGGAATCATCATAGTTGGGGCGCCAATCTACCGTATCTTTATCAATATCAACCAGCATTTCACCGGCAATGCGTGACATACGGCTTTCAGTATACCTCATAGCTGCCGCTGAATCTCCATCAACGGAACCAAAGTTTCCATGTCCGTCAATCATGGGATAGCGCATCGAAAATGGCTGAGCCATCTTTACCATGGTTTCATATATGGCACTGTCACCATGAGGATGATATTTACCCATTACTTCCCCGACAATATTGGCTGATTTTTTATGGGGTTTATCATGGGTCATGCCCATATCATGCAGGGCATATAATATTCGGCGATGAACCGGCTTTAATCCATCCCGAACATCTGGTATTGCCCGGGATACGATAACGCTCATGGAATACTCCAGGAACGACTTTTCTACTTCTTTTTTAATATCAATCGGTATGATGTTTTCGAATAAATTACTTTCTGACAATTTTTTTCACTCCCGTTAAATATCCAGGTTTTTTACGAATTGCGCATTAGCCTGAATAAACTCCTTGCGTGGCTCAACATTGTCCCCCATCAGATCGGAAAATACTTCGTCGGCTGCGATGGCGTCGTCCACTGTTACCTGTAAAATTTGCCGATTTTCCGGGTTCATGGTGGTTTCCCATAATTGCTCCGGATCCATTTCACCTAACCCTTTATATCTTTGAATGGTCCACTTTTTGCCGGACTCCTGGATAAACTGGTTCATCTTTTCTTCATTATGAAAATAGTGCACCTCGTTACCCCTTTTAAGTCCATATAGAGGTGGCTGCGCTATATAAACATATCCTTCTTCAATTAGCTGACGCATATAGCGATAGAAAAAGGTAAGCAGCAATACTCTGATATGGGAACCATCAACATCAGCATCCGTCATTATAAATAAGCGATGATAGCGGGCTTTTTTTATATCAAAATCTTCATCTATTCCCGTACCCATAGCGGTAATAAGAGCTCGTATCTCTTCGTTGGACAATACTCTATCCAGGCGGGCTTTTTCCACATTCAGGATTTTCCCCCGCAGGGGCAGAATGGCCTGATATGCCCTGTCACGCCCTTGTTTTGCGGAGCCGCCTGCAGAATCTCCTTCGACTATAAACAGTTCGCACTCCGCCGGGTTACGATTACTGCAATCGGCTAATTTTCCCGGCAGGGTTGTTGTTTCCAGTGCACTCTTGCGCCTGGTCAGTTCACGGGCCTTTTTAGCTGCTTCCCGGGCCCGGCGGGCGGAAATAGCTTTTTCCAGAATTCTTCGGGCGATAGGCGGCTTTTCATTAAGATAATCTTCCATATTTTCATAAACCGCACTCTCAACAATTCCTCTGATATAGGTATTTCCCAGCTTAGTCTTGGTCTGTCCTTCAAACTGAGGGTCTTTAACCAAAACTGATACAATTGCTGCCATGCCTTCGCGGATATCTTCTCCGGATAAATTACCATCACTGTCTTTTAGTAAACCATTTTTTCTGGCGTAATCATTAATTATCCTGGTTAAGCCATTTTTAAAACCAACTTCGTGGGTTCCGCCCTCCTGGGTACGAATATTATTGGCAAACGAATAAATATTTTCTGAATAGCCATTATTATACTGGATAGCAACTTTGACAATCACATCGTCTTTTTTACATTCAAAATAAAGCGGCTCATCATTTAGAACATCTTTACTTTTATTTACATATGTTACAAAAGCCTTTATTCCCTCATTATAGAAAAATTCCCTGGTTGGTTCATCAACGCGATGATCAGTAAAGGTTATCCGCAGACCTTGATTTAAAAAGGCCAGTTCTCTCAAGCGGTTGATAATAATCTCACTGTCAAACACCGTTTCCTCAAAAATCTCCGGGTCTGGAACAAAATGAATGCTGGTACCATTTTCTTTACTGGTGCCATCCTCATACAATTTACTTAATGGTTTTCCTTTACCATAATCCTGACGATAAATCTTTCCGTCACGATATACAGTTATCTCCATTAAATCAGAAAGTGCACTTACCACAGACAAACCTACTCCATGAAGGCCGCCGGAAATAGTGTAACCGCTGCCACCAAACTTACCTCCTGAATGTAATGTAGTGAGAATTACCTCCAAAGCCGGTTTGCCCATTTGCGGATGAATGTCAACCGGTATTCCCCGGCCATTATCATAAACGGTAATACTGTTATCGTTGTTTACAGCGACCCTGATCAAATCGCAGAAACCTGCTACTGCCTCATCTATACTATTATCCACTATTTCAAATACCAGATGGTGAAGTCCCCTGGGGCCGGTAGTGCCTATATACATACCCGGTCTCTTTCGAACTGCTTCCAGACCTTCCAACACCTGTATATCAGATGCATCATACCCATTATTATTTAAGCTGTTCAATCCTAAACCTCCTTCAGGTAGTTAAAAGCTCGCTTCTGCAGGGTTGTAGAAGAGATTGGTGAAAATATGAGTCCTTGATCGCAAATAACCAGGGTTTTTTCTTTCCCTTTTTCACTTACATTGGTAATTTTTTTATCTATTTTGGCTATTTCAATAATTTCTTTGACTTCATCGGCAACCGGCGGCTCCAAACTCAAAATGGCAATAATATCTCCGGCAGAAATTATATAATTGTTGCCCAGGTGAATATACATAAAACTACTCCTTTCTTAATAACTGACCCTGGTTAACCAGATAAACTGATCTCCCATTATCAAATAGTTTGTCACTGCGAACCGTAGTGAGAAAACTTTGGAATCCAGTGTTATTAAGATACTCCATCAGCCGTAGCTGTCTCTTCTCATCCAACTCTGATAAAACCTCATCCAGCAACATTACCGGATAAAAACCCTCAACCTTTTTTATAGCAAATACTTCTGCTAATTTCAGGGTTACGGCAATATTTCTCTGCTGCCCCTGGGAAGCGTACTGCCTGGCCAGCCTTTTTTCCAGATAAAAATTTATATCATCCCGATGAGGACCTAATAACGAGGTTTGACGCTTTATTTCCTGCTCACTAATCTGTTTCATTCTAATTGCCATGGATTCTTTTAGAATATCCAGATTAATTTTACCACTCTCCACAGGAAATGAAAGAGCGTACCTTAATTTCAACTCTCCTCCTCCAGATAGTGTATCATGAATTGAAACAGCTATATCATCCAGTAAATTTACCATATTTATGCGATTAATTAAGACCTGGGCTGCACTATCAATAAACATTTCATTAGTAATTGTAAATGCCTTGCTATTAGCTTGAGCCTTTTTTAATAATAAATTCCTTTTTTTTAAGATTTAACATATGATTCCAAATAGTAATAATACTCGTTACTCAGTTGCTTCAATAA
>DAIMDR010000022.1:0-17605 GCA_036725705.1 Syntrophomonadaceae bacterium
GTTGTATTACCGGGTGGTTATGGCTGATAAGGCGGTGGTAAATGTTGAACATTATCATGCTGCCACCAGTCAGTTGGCTCAGACTACACTGAGGAGCGTGGTGGGGACTGCTGATTTGGATGAATTGTTATCACGAAGGGACAAGCTGAATCAAATCATTCAAACCATTGTAGACGAAGCCACTGATCCCTGGGGAATCAAAGTCACCTCAGTTGAAATCAAGGATGTAACCTTGCCGGTAGAAATGCAAAAAGCTATTGCCAAACAGGCGCAGGCGGAAAGAGACCGACGGGCTATGGTTATACAGGCTGAGGGTGAAGAACAGGCTGCTCAGAGACTGGCTTCAGCCTCCCGAATTTTAGCCGCCGAAGAAGGCGGTCTGACCATGCGTATGTTAAGGTCCTTATCAGAAGTAGCCAATTCGCAAAATACTACTATCCTTTTTCCGCTGCCAATAGAATTAAGACGCCTGCTTCCTGATATAAAAGACCCCAATGAACAATAGAATAATAAAAATGCGCCTCGATGGGGCGCATTTTTTATTCAGGCCAAAAGCATTTAATTGCTTAAATGCAGATGAGTTTTTAATTGACATGTCACGGAGCGTTTAGATTCTGCAGAAGGCCATCAACTTCCACCGTGTATAATACCTAATTCCTGATCAGGCCGACAAAATGGTTAATGATCCGGGCCGTCAAACCCCATATTACATAATCTCCCCACAGGTAGAAAAACTGTGGCAGAACTCCTTTGCGAAAAGGGTAATTTTTTCCCTGAGGAATTATTTCAAAGGGAAAATCTTCAGAAGCACCGCCTACGGTAAGATAAATACTTTTGCGCATCGGTTCATAATTAAGGAAGAAATCCAATGGTACATAGAAAACTTCGGCTACCTCGTCTGGATTGGGGCATAAAGCCCTGCGACTGTTTATTTGAGCCAAATAAGGATAAACAATAACATTAAACGGACTAACCATTATATCCAATGGTGCAATAACCTCAATGTCAGATAACTGCAAGCCTAACTCCTCACAGGTTTCTCTCACTGCCGCCTGTTCCGGTCCCGCGTCATCAGCGTCAATCCTGCCGCCGGGAAAGGAAACTTCACCAGGTTGGTGAATATTGTCTGCCCTTTTCTCAAATATAATACAGATTTGTTTGTCTTTCATAACCAGAGGAAGAAGCACTGCTGATCTGAAATATTCTTCGTGACCTAAAATGCTGGGATGCCTGCCTCGTAATGAACATATTCTTTCAACATTCACAACTGTATCCTCCAAAACAAATTATTATTCAAACCATACCACTTTTCTCAATGATAGCAAAGAGACTAATAATAGATCACCGAAATTAATCTTGTTTGAGTAAATAGACAAAGTAAATGCGACTCTGCCAAGAGAAAAGAGTTGCGTTTAATCTTACAAAGTAAAGGTTGCATTTAGTCTTGCAAATAAAAAACTGCTTCTGATTGTCCCATGTCCCATATATGAGGTATTATTTTAATGCCTTGCGGGACGATCAGGAGTGTGTTGTAACCGCTAAACTAAAATGGACAGAAAACAACAAATAAGAATGAACAGTATTTACCATAAAACTCCAAAATAGCTATGATAGAGCTGGAAACAGCTTTATCATAGCAGAGGAGGAAATAATGGACAAAGCAGAAGGGTGGAATATGTATTTAGAAATCCAGGATTTAAAGAAAAAGCATTTTAATGAAGGTGTCAAGGGGACGGTTCTCTTGACACTCTTTTTTATGGGCTGATATAATATTCTTGAGGTGGTTAACATGCCAAGAACGGCCAGAAAAAAGAGCGAAACCGGAATATATAACATCATTATTCGCGGAATCAATCGTCAGAACATCTTTGAAGACGATGAGGACAGGATAAGATTCCTGGAGACATTGGATCGGTACAAGGAGGAAACTGGCTGTGAATTATATGCCTATTGCCTGATGAGCAATCATGTGCACTTGCTGGTTAAGGAAAATGATGATGGGCTTTCATCCTTCATGAAACGGGTTAATGGCAGTTATGCGTATTGGTACAACTGGAAATATGATCATGTCGGACATTTATTTCAAGATCGTTTCAAAAGTGAGCCGGTGGATGATGATACCTATTTCCTGACGGTAATCCGTTATATTCACCGTAATCCACTGACGGCAGGAATGACAGACGGACTGGAATACGCCTGGAGCAGCTATACCACCTTACAGGAAACGGAATAATTAATAATACCCAACTGTTGCTTGGCATGATGAATATTGATCAGTATGTAGACTGGCATCAGGAAGAAACGAAAGCATACGAATGCTTGGATATTGTAGATATCAAGCGAATTGACGATGAAACAGCGCTCAATATGCTAAAGCGGATAGCAAAGGTCAAATCTGCAACCGATATTCAGCAGTTGGAGAAAGCAAAACGGGATGCAGCAGTACGTACCGCGAAAGAACAGGGACTTTCCGTTCGTCAAATTGCCAGGCTTACCGGACTTAATCGGGGGACAGTATTAAAGGCATAAAGGTGTCAAGAGAACCGTCCCTTTGACACCTTTATGAACTTCGAAACCATGGTGCCAAATCCGAACAAACCCGGTAAAATGATGGTGGACAAGAACATGCACATCTACTTGGAGGATTAAAGAATGAAAATTGACATTGAGATTCCAGACTACTCCAGCGAAGACGGGATGAAAATAGTGTGGGAAGACGGTTTCGTGATCGAAAGCGCTGTGGCGGACAATTCGGTCGTGATACGTGCGAACGCTGCGGGCCTTGTTTCTTTGGCGAGGCAACTCCTTACGCTGGCGCAAGAAACAGTCCCCACAGGGAACCACATTCATTACGATGACCTGAACTCCCTTGAAGATGGGTCTTGCGAAATAGTGATTGAAAAAATCTAAGAACCCTGAGCGGTGTAGACTTCTTCTCGCTGCAAAACTGGCGGCAAACTGACTGCAAAACAGCCAGGGCGAGGACAGCCAACCGGAAAACCAAGCAACTGCGAGGAATTTGTGCCAAACGAACAGCCCAAAACTGACCGCAGAACTAACATTCTGCAGCCAGTTACCCATTAGACCAGACAACATCAGGTGTCAAGGGGACGGTTCTCTTGACACTCTTTTTTATAGGCTGATATAATATTCTTGAGGTGGTTAATATGCCAAGAACGGCCAGAAAAAAGAGCGAAACCGGAATATATAACATCATTATTCGCGGAATCAATCGTCAGAACATCTTTGAAGACGATGAGGACAGGATAAGATTCCTGGAGACATTGGATCGGTACAAGGAGGAAACTGGCTGTGAATTATATGCCTATTGCCTGATGAGCAATCATGTGCACTTGCTGGTTAAGGAAAATGATGATGGGCTTTCATCCTTCATGAAACGGGTTAATGGCAGTTATGCGTATTGGTACAACTGGAAATATGATCATGTCGGACATTTATTTCAAGATCGTTTCAAAAGTGAGCCGGTGGATGATGATACCTATTTCCTGACGGTAATCCGTTATATTCACCGTAATCCACTGACGGCAGGAATGACAGACGGACTGGAATACGCCTGGAGCAGCTATACCACCTTACAGGAAACGGAATAATTAATAATACCCAACTGTTGCTTGGCATGATGAATATTGATCAGTATGTAGACTGGCATCAGGAAGAAACGAAAGCATACGAATGCTTGGATATTGTAGATATCAAGCGAATTGACGATGAAACAGCGCTCAATATGCTAAAGCGGATAGCAAAGGTCAAATCTGCAACCGATATTCAGCAGTTGGAGAAAGCAAAACGGGATGCAGCAGTACGTACCGCGAAAGAACAGGGACTTTCCGTTCGTCAAATTGCCAGGCTTACCGGACTTAATCGGGGGACAGTATTAAAGGCATAAAGGTGTCAAGAGAACCGTCCCCTTGACACCCAAAAGTGAGGTTATCCATCTAACCGGCGACAGCTATCGTTTGAAGCATCGTCAAACCAATTTTGGCAATAATTAGGTGTCCAAAGTTATTTATCTTTTTTTGTTCATTTTTACTTGACAGTTACAGGTTGTCTCATATTACCATTATCCTCTCTTAAAAATAGGGGTAAAGCACCTCGAGGCTATGGGAATTACTTTATTTGAAGAGAATACTTGATCTCAGTTAGCCCATCTGCCCAGTCTTCTACTTTGGTAATGCGACCATGTCGATAGGCCACTCTATATCCAGGCTTTTGGTCAGAGTCTTTTCTTCCAGGATATTCACTTTATTATTTTGACAATTTCCAACCATAAGTTGATCATCGTAAAACAAAACGGAGTGAGGACAAATAACAGTATCCAACTCATCAACCACCTTTTGAAGCAAGGGATCTACTACCGAAATCATATGCCCTTCGCGCAGATTATTCTCGTTCACGTGGGATATGTAAACGTATTCTTTTTTATCTTGTGAATGGAGGTAAACCTGGAAAGGATAAGGACAACTTAGCCCAACTTTGTTTATTTCTTCCTTTCTCCAATCAATGACATACAAAACGGGATTATCTTTTAGCTGCGTTACACCATAAATCAAGCCATCACTTCCAACTGCCAAAGAGGAGATCTCCAAATCCCCCATAGCCATGGTTTTTATAATTTGATTTGTTTTCAGATCAAAAACGGTCAAATAACGGTCGTCTTCGATGACTTCCCAGGCACTTGCAATCATTTTGTTGTCGCTGGTAAAAGCCATATCTTCAATACCATAGTTATACATAATATTGGTTTCTTCTTCGTCGGTAATTGTATCTATAACCGTTATGCAGTTTTCCTTATGGTTGGTAATCTTACATTTATGACTAACGTACAGCTTATTATTATATGGATTGTATTGCGCTTTCCAGGGCAGTGAATAAGTCAGTTTTATCCGTTTTTGGAGTTTGCCGTTCTGTAATACATCGATCTCTCGACCACCTTTTCGTGAGTTTCCATCTATGGTAGCGTACACTTTTCCGTTCCCGCCGTAGGTCAAGTCAGAGGAACCCAACAAATCAATGGTGGTCAAAATCTTGAAATCATCGGAGAGGCAAACTACCCTGGATGTAGTAGACAGGATATAAATGCCGGGTGTCTCACCGGAATATGTACCGGGAAAAAAGACGCCTATATCCGTGCCCAGCCATGCATAAACCATAAGAAATAACGTCCCTGCGGTTCCTATGATAATAAGAAGTATATGTTTTTTAATTGCCTTTCCCTCGGGACTATTAATATCCTCCGTTTTTAATTGCGGGAGGAAAGTGCCTTTATATTTTTGAAAATATTCCTGCCGTTGTTTTTCAATCCGGTCGAGAGTCCCATCTTCCCTTAGTTTTTGGGCTATCTCTGCTTTTTGCCTGTACTGTTCTTCGGTAGGTTTGGCCTGATCAGCTGTTTGAGCAACGGTTATATTGACTGAACCCAATACGAACATAAATACCAATACCATTAAAAATATCTTTTTCATGTTATAAATTACTCCTTAAAATAGTCTCTTCTTTCCTACTTTCGTACATAATTTATATTCAGTTGATTATCTCTTAAATGGTGGTTAATGTAATCAATTTTGCACGAAAGGGTCAAAATGGTGCACGAATGGGCAAAATGAGCATTGGTCTGATAGCTGATTTGGAAGCAGAGGGAAGAAGTAATAATTTAGCGAGGTTTATAAGCCATCGCTTGTTGACGTAAAAAGAAAGGCGGCGGGACATAATCCCAGCCGCTATCGCTCACCAATAATGTTGCAATATCTTCTTTACGATAGCCAGATCTTCGATAATGGATATAATTCGCATGTGACCACTGCATTTAGGGCAGAGTAATGGATCCGTATGATAAATCTTTTGAATCAGGCGAGCCCAGTTTCTACGAAAGGCCTTTCTTGAAATATCAGAGTCAACCAGTGCCGGCATCTCTACATCAGTCTCTGTATTTTTGCGCATCCCCCGCGACTCGTTGGGGGCTTTCATTCTCTAAAAAGGCTATCGAATTTCCGCGGTTATTTACAGGCAATACTTTAAGAGTTATTACTGTACATAGTATTATACAATGAAGTAAAATACAACAAGTCAGTAAAATGTGGGCGTGGCGGAATTGGCAGACGCGCTAGACTTAGGATCTAGTGGAGACCCCGTGAAGGTTCAAGTCCTTTCGCCCGCACCAGTAGACATTGAAAGCTCTTGGAGTTATACTTCAGGGGCTTTTCATTTTTTGGCTTAATATATTTCCAAAATATGATAAAATATAAAACACTTATATTTGAGGGCACAATAATTATTATAGATATAGATAGGAATTTGCATTGTACCCTTCTCAGTATATCGTTGGTCAATATTGTAACGCTAGCATTATTAGCCCAATATTACCTATGAAATTACAATTTGCATAAATAAGACCGTTACCATAGTAGATTTAGGTGAAATCTAACTTGAGACAAGCATGAAGAGGATTAAAGATCTGCCATAAGCTATTGAGCATCTGCGGAAACGCAGGTGCTTTTTAGTTATATAGTAGAAAAATTATTTGACCCCGACCTAAGGTAGGGGTTTATACTTTTCTTAAGGTGGGATGAAGATTGGAAAAACATCTTAAAATCGGTGAATTCGCAAAATTGACCGGGGTGACTATTAAAACGGTGCTTCATTATCACAAAATTGGCTTGCTGGCTGAAGTGAAGCGTTCGGCTGGCGGTTATCGATTGTATGGCCCGGCAGAATTAAACCGTATGCGTTCAATTAAACGTCTTAAATCTCTGGGTTTAAGCCTGGAGCAGATCAAGGAAATACTGGGTGAGCCTGATGACCATAAGTCTTTCCGTGAGGTTCTGATCGCTTTGCAAACAGAATTGCTGACGCAGATTCGCACCATGACCGAGCGATTAGAGAAAATTCAGAACTTGTTGAGCGAAGATCGGCATGACCTGACTGACGACCCTGATGAATCACCATCCTTCAAAATGTATGTAGATATACTGGGTAAAGATGCCCGGGAACAATACTTGAGCATTTGCCCGGAAATTTATGAGCAGGAGCGCAAACTCTATGGGGCCATAGATGATTTGCAGTGGGGTCTGAATTATCAGGACACTATGCGCGAGGCCGCGGAGTATTTTCATGAACATCCCGATAAATACCAGCAATCTCTGGATTATGGGCCGCGCATCACAGCTATTGCAGACATCTCACCTGATTCTCCAGTTATTACGGAACTAGCCAGCGAATATGCTCAGTTTATAATGAGCCTTCCTTTTTACGAAAAGCTGATAATTCAAGGAGGGCTGGAAAAACCCCATGAAGCATTATGGCGTAACATGTTTGCAGAAGTATATTCACCATCCCAAATGAAGATGATAGAACTGCTATGTGAGTATTTAGAAGCTGGAAAAGCCACACCCAAAGCCAGCGAGTAAGTACACCTGCTTGGGAAAGGGGTGATTCAATATGTTATATAGCGAAACTCTCCGCTTTAGCAATACTAAAAGCAATCAACAGATGAAAAATTTTAACTATGCTTTTTTAGTAATTATGGCAATAGAAACGGTTCTTGCTATATTTATTGTTAATGTTCTAACAAACAGTATATATAGCTTTTTAATAATATCCGCAATAATCGTATTGCTTGATCTTTTTTTAGTGTTATTTTATGTATCAGCGCTTTTAAGATCAGCTCATTTGCTGGGAGAAAACGGACTGACGATTTGCCTGGGCAGACGTTTTAAAACCACTGTACCATGGGAGATGATTGAGAAAATTGCACCAGTAGCTATACAAGTATCAACGAAAGATAGTCTTGGACTTACTCTGTTCAGGAAAGAAGAAAATCTCTATTGTATGGGAACGAATCAAGCAACCCATGTTGTTTCTTTGAAAAGTCCAGTGATTGTAAAAGCCAAGTATCAAGATAATTCCAGGAATAAAATGGGTATGGTAACTTCAATATATATCAATGTTGATGACCAGGAGGAATTTGATAAAACTCTTAAAAGCTATGTAACAGAAAATGAAGAAGTAAAAGCCCAGGAATCTGGTTCGGAAGAAAAATCCCCGGAAATTCGGCAGGAGTATATCAGGCCTGCCGATACACCCGCCCAGATCCGCACCGGCCATCCGCTATTGGAGCTGCAGAATATCTCCTACCTTTACGGAGATTATAAAGCTGTAGATAACGTAAGCTTAACCGTTCAGAAGGGTGAGATATTTGCCCTCTTGGGACCCAACGGAGCAGGCAAAACAACCACGTTGAAAATGCTGACCGGGTTAGTGAAACCGAAAAGTGGCCATATCCTCCTTGCTGGACAAGATATCTGGGTAAAAGGCAATGAGTCAATACGCCAACAAATTGGCTATGTGCCTGACCAACCGATTCTTTATTATCGGCTGACAGCCAAAGAACATCTCTACTATAGCGGCAAATTATTAGGTTTGGAAGAATCCGTTTTGATGGATCGAATTAATTATCTGCTGAAACTGTTTGATCTGGTACCCTACCAGGAGCAAATGGTGGAGACCTATTCCCAGGGAATGCAAAGGAAGGTATCCATGTGCCTGGCATTGCTTAATGATCCTCAATTATTAATTGTAGATGAACTGACCAACGCTTATGATGCAAAAACTATCGCAGTAATTAAGAAAATATTCAAAGAGCGGAAAGCGGCCGGTAAAACGGTACTTTTCTCTGGCCATGTAATGGCGGTGATGGAGGAATTGGCCGATTATATTGTGATAATCCAAAAAGGTATTTGCAATGCCTCAGGTACGATGGCTGAACTAAGCGCAAAATTTGGCAGCAGTAATTTGGAAGATTTATTTTTGCAGCTAACAGATGCCCAAATCAAAGACTAGGTGGGGATAAAAGATGACTACCAGCACTTTATTTTACATCAAAATGAAGCAAGGTATTAACAGTCTGTTTATCTATTCCAAAAAGGGATGGGGCATGATATTAATTGAGCTTATTGGTTTAGTGTGTATTATTTATGCGATCATGCAAGGCAATTTTTCTAAAATGGATACTTCGCTGCTATTATTACTGGCTTTTATCGTTTTACTGGGTTCCAGCTATATATCTGCAGAAAAATATTTGTCCAGTGCGGAAAACCAATTTGATTTGTTGACCGGAATCCAGGCCAATAACATAATCCAGGCCAATTATGGACAAGTCTTGTGCAGCAATCTAAGAGTGGCGTCTTTGCTTCCTCTTATTGTAGCAGCCTCAAACCAAACCCTTTCACCATGGCTAGTATTATTGACATTTTTGGTCTTTCCCGTGGCCGCCACACTGTTTGCTTGTGTATGTAATATTATGATAAACAGGTATTTAAATAGAATGGCGGCTGTCTTTTACCTACTTTTTGCATTTTTATGGGGTGGGGCTATCGTGGCTATGCTTGGCATTTTGTTAGCAAAGCATAACCTTTCTTTGGCCACACTCGATAATCGTGATACGCTCTTAATCATTCTTATTTTTTGTGCTGTCTCCATAACAATACTATATTTTTCTTCACCCTTGTCTGCTTTATGGCGGGAAGCCTATTTGCAGAATGACTCAATGAATAAGCATAGACTGCCATTCATAAGATTCCAACGATTTAGCCGCCTGTTCGCAAATCCTTTTATCGCTAAAGAATGGTTTCTCCTAATGCGCAACGCCATTACCAAAGTGCGTTTTATTGTGTGGGCGGCACTTCTCATTATCTGCAGTTTTACAGCCATCAAATCCTATTTATATGATCCAACGCTGTTTTTAATCATATCATTAGTGGTATGGCTTTTCTGTTATGGAGAGCTTCCAGCCACTGCCTGGCAGAATGAAAGCGAGCAAAAATCCTTCTATTGGCTTAGCGGGTTCCAACCCTCCCAATTAATCGCTGTCAAAATTGCTGCCTTCCTCCCATTAACACTATTCGGTATAGTAACTGTACTATTATTAGGATTCGCAATTCAATTAAGTTTATATGTAATTCTGCAAAGAGCAGGATTGGTATTTTTGCTTATTCTAGCAGCTATCATTATATCTCTCGCGCTCGCCTGTCTTGGCCATAACAGTTCCCAACAAATCATTAACAATGCCATGTTAGAGCAAGTTCCATTAACTATGAGCGCCATTTTGGCGGTTAGTATTGAATTCTTATTTTGTGGTATTATCTTTTTGCCACTGCCCTGGATTCTTTTATTATCGATAAGCATTCCAATAATCTGTCTGATTGGCCAGGCAAAGTGGCTAAGCAGGATTTACTATAAAATTTGAATTTGCATCCTATCCCTGAGATTCAAGCTGTATTGGCAACATTTGAATTGTAAATGAAACATGACTATATAAAACGGTACTTGGGGACTTATCGGGCTATTGGATGCCATGTCCAGGGCAGAAAATATATTATTAGAGCGCCCCTCTCACAGGAAAGACTGCTCTATATACCCGCATCCGAAGTGCCTGACGGTATTGCCAGAGTAATCTATAGAGGCAAAAATAGCAGCGTTCGAGAAAGCTTTATGGCCCTTGGTCGCTCCTTGCCATCCATGGCACCGCGACATTAGTCCATCCATGGACGTCGCAAGTGTTCCGCTCTCCATCGCGAACGAAAAGATTCTCAATACCTGCAGAGCTCAAGAGGTTTCTTATGAGGAACTTCCTCAGATCAGTTTTGATGAATTCTCTGATGATTATGCCATGCCAATGCCGTTTGAAGATGAGTATTCAGCGGGGACGGTTCTCGCTGGCGGATTAAGCATCCGGGTCTTGAAAAGTCTGGTGATCTTTGAGTTTGGATATATTCACTTGGATTATACTTCTCATAACATGTTTATATATGTATAATTTTATCTAGATATGTAAAATTATCTATAATTATTTGTTATGGGAGGTTTTATTGGTGAACAAAGTATGGAATACAAGTGAGGTTGTAGTTGGCGCTATGGTAAGTGCAGTATTTGGCATGGTATTGATGGCATGGAGCAGCCTTTATATGCCTCTCCAACCGGTGCTGGGACCAGTGGGTATTGAGGTATTGTATGGGCTTTATTTCCTGCCAGGGATTCTGGTTATGTACATCATTCGCAAACCTGGCTTTGCTATCCTGGGTGGATTGGTTTCTGCGGTGGTTGAATTGTTAATGGGGAGTCCCTTCGGCGTCGTGAATATCTTGTTGGCTGGTCTTATTCAGGGAGCAGCTGCGGAATTTATTTTCTTTATCTTTAAATATTACCGTTTCGATTGGCTGACGATGATTTTTGCCGGGGCCTTTGTAGCTCCTGTAATCTTTGTACGAGATTTCTTTGTTTTTGGTTATGGTGCACAACCGGCCAGCGTATTGGCAGGGATGATCCTGATCAGGATTGTATCCGGAGCGATACTTGGTGGTTTTATGGCCAAGCTTCTGGGTGATGCACTGGCTCGCACCGGGGTATTAAATAATTTTGCTCTGGGTCAGGCATTCAACCTCACAAAATAAGAGGTTGTTCCTGATTATGTTGGAGAGGATAGAATCATTTGTCTATTATTAATGTCCGTAATCTTTCTTTAAGATATCCCGGCCAGCAGCACCAGGTGCTGCTGGATGTCAGCTGTAATTTCCCGCAACACGAGATTACATTGCTCCTGGGTCCCAGCGGCAGCGGCAAGAGCAGTCTGGCTTTATGTTTGAATGGGATCATACCGCACATGGTGGAGGCCGAATGCTGGGGACAAGTTAATTTAAATGATACCAACCTGCTTGTCACAAGAGGATTGGATACTGCTTTGCAGGTAGGCGTGGTTCTCCAGGATCCGGAACAGCAATTTTGTACACTGACCGTGGGTGATGAAGTTGCGTTCGGTCTGGAGAACATGTGTGTACAGCGCCGGGAAATGGCGGAGCGAATTGACCATGCGCTGGGCTTGGTCGGTATGGCAGGCTGGGAAAAAGTAATGCTGGCGCAGCTTTCGGGAGGACAAAAACAGAAAATAGCGATCGCTGCAGTGCTGGCCCTGGACCCGGGCATACTGGTTCTAGATGAACCCACTGCCAATCTCGATCCGGTAGCTGCCCATGAAATTTTCAATCTAATTAAGCATTTGCAAAGACAGGAACAAAAGACCATTATTCTTATTGAGCATCGGTTGGAAGCGGTAATTTCTCAGGCAGCGCACCTGGTCGTATTGTCGGAACAGGGTCGTCTGGTGGCTGAAGGCGAGCCGGAACCGACTGCTATGATGCTGGCCCGTCATCAACTTTGGGATCAGCTTTATCTGCCCCGGGCTACCCGAATGGTTACACAACTTCGAGGGATTGATCATTTGGCCTCTTTGCCCCTGAGCAGCAAAGAGGCTGCAGCTGTGCTGACGACTAAACCAACGAACCGGGAAGCGCAGTCCGAGGGATCTGACGAGTTCAAGCAGATATCGGAGAATGTGCCCGGTAATGGGAACAAGGTGAATGAACCTGGTATCAGACCGTTGCGAGATCTGACTGCTGAACCGCTGATCAAGGTTCAGGACCTATACGGAAGCTATCGTCCTCACCAGGAAGTATTGCATGGTCTGAATTTCTTTATCAAGCGGGGTGAATTCCTAGCAGTGGTTGGCGCCAATGGATCAGGGAAATCCACCCTGGCCCGTGCGCTGCTTAATCTGCTTCCAAATGGTTATCAAGGCAGTATCAGACTAGAAGGCCGGGAGCTTAAGCGCTTCAAACACAAGGAGTTGTTTCATCATTTGGGGATGGTGTTTCAAAACCCGGAGCACCAATTCGTAACGGATATGGTCGAGAATGAGCTGGCTTTTAATATGAACAAATCAATACCAATGCCAAGTCGGGCAGCCCTGTTGGAAGAATACCTAAACCGGTTTGGCTTAAGCAGAGAGAAAAAACGCAATCCCTATCAACTTAGCCAGGGTCAAAAACGTCGTCTCAGTGTGGCCTCCATGCTGATTACAACACCGCAGCTGATTATTCTGGATGAACCGACATATGGGCAGGATTATCGCAATAATAACGAGCTCCTGCAGTTAATAACGCAGATTAACCGGGATGGAACCGCAGTCCTGGTGATTACGCATGATATGGAATTGGTTAGTGAGCACTGTCAGAGAGTGATGGTTCTAAATAACGGGTATCTGCAGTTTGACGGTCCGCCATCAAAGCTTTTCAGACAACCGCAGCTATTAGCGGAGTGTGGCTTGCAGCCGCCGCCTATCATGGCGCTGACGGAGGCAATACAACATCTGAACCCGAACTTTCCTGACTGCACCAGGATTGATGAGTTTTGCAGTAATTGGCAGAAAATATATGCCAGGGCTGACTTTAAAGGAGTTGCTGCCGATGTCTGATTACCAGACGCAGCAGCCTGACGCTGCAAACAGGCCTCTGTTGGCACGAATTAATCCTGCCTTTAAGCTGCTTATGTTAGTGACTCCCACCCTGCTTATTACTTTTGATTATGAACCAATATTGCCGCTGGTTATACTGCTGGGTGCATCCATAATTATTATGCTAACCAGCGGTCTTACCTGGAAGGCGTTTCTGGCTCCAGCCAAATGGTTTATTCTGTTGGCTTTCGGCTTTACGCTGTTCTCCTTGATTACCCGCGGTACAATGGATAGACCCGTTGAAGTTATATGCTTACTTGGGCCGCTGCGTTGGGGATGGTCTGACATACTTATCGCATTGGCGCTGGGGATGCGAATTCTTACCCTGGGAATCTTGTCACTTGGCTTCGTATTGACGACTGATCCCATGGAATTTGTTATTAGTTTAATCCGGCAGTTTCGTCTGTCTTACCATCTGGGATATGCTATTTTAGCTGCTTATCGCTTTCTGCCAACCTTTGGACAGGAAATGGAACAGATAAGGCTTGCTCATCAGGTGCGGGGAATAGATCAGAACAGGAGCCCGATAGCAATGCTGGGTAGTCTCAAGCGATATCTGATACCCATGTTGGCGACCGCAGTAAGAAGGGGAGAAAGAGTGGCTATCGCTATGGAGGGGCGAGGTTTCGGTGCATATCCGGAACGCACCTACTGGCGTGATGTCAAAGTTACCAACACGGATTGGATTGCCCTGTTGGTGACCAGCTGCTGTTGTCTTATTATTGCCTGGTTATTGTATCAATATGGTTACTTGCGACTTTCCCTAGGTTTCAATTTAAATTAGGAAGGATGGATAATCATGTCACCATATAAACACCCGAGAATAACCTATGGAACGCCAGCTGATTCTATGCCGGTTGATTTAATTGAAGAATATGTGGAAGATCTTGCCATGGCAATTGGGTTATCCAGACAGCCGGTAGGTGTCAAGTTAATCTTAAGCCCGGAAGAATATGAACAGGCCGACTACCCGGAACCCAAAACACAGTTGGCCTATTGCTCACTGGTAGAACGTGCCAGCCGTGGTAAAGCGATGAAAACGAAACAAGTGCATCATAAATGTGATGGCGGAACGACAGCCCTGGCCCTGGAATCCAGTAATGAGCGGATTGAATCCGGTCTGGAATACTTTTCGTATAACCTGTATGCAAGTCCGGCAGTTGCCCGGCGTATTCGGCAGGGGGTTCCCGGTCTTTATCGCTATGATGCCCGTACTTATGGAATTATCACGGCTCCGCTGGCTGAAATGGAGATCATTCCCGATGTGGTAATTATCATCGCCAATCCCTATCAGGTGATGCGGCTAACCCAGGGTAATGTGTATCATAGCGGAGAACGTCTTAATATAAGTACAGCAGCCATGCAGGCAATCTGTGCGGAAATTACGATCCAGCCTTATTTAACAGGAAAAATGAGTTTAAGTCCTTTATGTCCAAGTACTCGCATGCTGGCTGGTTGGAAAGATGATGAGATGGCAGTAGGACTGCCTTTTGAACAGTTCATCCGCACAGTGGAAGGTGTAATTGCCACCATTAATTCCACTGATATAAAAAAACGCAAAGAACAAATCATGGAGCGCTTTCAAGACCGCGGGAAGATACTTGATCTAAGTTTAGATAATGATTACGAACCCTAGAATCCAAATAATTTGGTTTATAATCCTTGTCATTATTGTCTGTAGCTGAACTGTTACGGCCGGTTGTTTATGGCAAAATAAAAATACAGCAGTAAATTGGAAAAAACATCGCAAGGTGAAATTTTATCGAACATAAACTCTGGTCAATGAGTTAAATGATGCCCAAAACGCTGGTAATTTGGGCAAAATGCTAAAGCAAGTGGCCAAACTGGACTTACTGATTTGCGATGAATGGGGATACATCCCCCTAGATCGCCAGGGTGCTCAGTTACTCTTTCAGGTGGTAGCTGACTGCTATGAAAAACGCAGTATTATTATCACAACCAACCTGGAATTCAGTAAATGGAACGGGATATTCTAAGATGAGAAATTAACCAGCGCGATTATTGACCGTTTAATTCACTATAGTCATCTGTTGGTTTTTGGTGGACAAAGCTACAGACTTACACATTTTGATGTATTTTTTACTTGCCAAACACAGAAAAGGGTAAAAAGCAAATTCCTATCTATTAGCAACACTACGGGAGCTTTTACCTTCCACAGTTGACATTGCCACAAATATCTAACGCGTAGCGGGAGCTTTTACCTTCCGCGGGGGAGGCTGAACCCCTCCGCTTGCAGGAATCTAATCCCTGATCAACCTGACAAAATGATTAATGATGCGGGCAGTCAAACCCCAAATTACATAATCCTCCCACAGGTAAAAAAACTGCGGCAAAACGCCCTGGCGAAAAGGATAATTCTTCCCCTGAGGAATCATTTCAAAGGGGAAATTCTCAGAAGCCCCTATGGTAACATACTCTTGCGCATCGGTTCATAATTAAGGAAAAAATCCAGTGGAACATAGAAAACCTCGGCTACCTCGAGGAATAAATGAAAATGGAGGTCCGAATGGATGCCAAATACATAATAGCTGATTTTTGGAAACCCCATTTCTGTTCCGGATGTAAAGCCCGGGAAATGTACTTAAGCCAATTAGGTAATCTACCCCAAATCTATAAGAGGGAACTGAGAAAGAAACACACTTCCCTGTATCAGGAAGGAAAACTTTTATGGTTGGACGAATATGAATCAAAGCGTATATGACAGTTATTATGATGGAGGTTTGAAGAGGTGAATATTAGAACGGCTCAATTAGAGGATGCAGAGAAAATCCACGAGCTTGCAATGAGTAATTCCCTGGATAGATTAAAAATGGGAAAACTGAAGCATGGTTTTTTAGTGTCCAACTACGATTTGGAATTATATAAAGAATGTATCTTGAATAACCGTTATTTTTGGGTTTTGGAAGATGAGGGGAATATATGCGCTTTTCTTTTAGCCTTCACCCGTGAAGAAATTGACCCTGGAGAAATAGTAAACAAGAAAATCCTGGCCTATTGCAATGATGATTTTGTAATTATCAAACAGGTCTGTGTAGCTCCCGATTCTTATCGCCAAGGTTATGCTACTCAGTTATATAGTTCCTTAATGGACGAAATAAAACAAAATATATTTGCTGCCGTGGTGCTCAAGCCTGTTAATAAAGCTTCAATCGATTTTCATCAAGAATTGGGATTCAGGATCGCCTTTACGGTAACCCCGGAAGACAAAATTAAGCGAGCGATTTTCTTTTGGGATAATCCCTGTAACAGTTTTTATGATAAGGAAATTGTTGTTAGCCAATATGAAAGAGCTATTGATCTTTATATACATGAAGACAAGCTCAACTGGTCAAAGCTAAACCATTTCTTTTATATTACCGGGGGACTTTTTGTGATAGCTTCCTTCTGGCCAGATATTAACAGCATGTCTTTTTGTGGATTCTTATTAGCGATATCTTTTTTAGGCATGCTTTCTTCCTGGTTGTTCCGTATTGCTTTAAGTAGCGGTATAGACTACTTGCAGACCCGCAAACAGGCAGTAGTAGATGTGGAACGAATTCTGATAAAAGACAAGGGGGTTCGTATTGTTTCTACCCACTATAATGAAGGTATAAAAAATAAGCAATTAAGGAAATCCCCCACCACCAAAGTAATGAAGAACATACCTCTGATCATGCTTATAGTATGGTCCCTGGTATTCCTGGCTACAGCTATACGAGTAATTTATGCCTTTATTTAGAAAACTACAAAATCAGTGTCTGATTTTATATTGATGGTTCCGGACCATTTAGACAATAGCATTATCTATAGAGGAAACCCGCTTACATGCCATGCTGCTAGCATTAGATAAATTAAAGCAATAAAAGAGCTTATCATGCAGGCGCGCCTGAAGTGAATCATTGAATAGACAAGCATAGTAAATGCAAACAGAATGGCAATACCCATTTTGAAAACTATAGCTAAACGGGGATTTGTACCCAGCAAAAACGCCATGAATGGATTACCCTCGGTTACATTAGCTGAAGAACACAGATAAATAGTGTGCATTATATCATAGTAATTTAAAGCTATAACCAGCATCAGCAACATGGCCAAATATATTTTGGGATATATGGTTGTAACCTCTACCGTGCGGATATCCTGTCTCCCACAGGTGAATATCTTCATCTGCTTCATTCCTGCCTCACCAGCAATTGCTATTTACGCAACAATTAATTATTTTACCATAAAAGGAAGTATTAATAT
>DAIMDR010000023.1:0-17223 GCA_036725705.1 Syntrophomonadaceae bacterium
TTATTTATTTGTAAAAGATGCTGCCAATAAAAGAGTTTATCTTTATGTTCCCATTAAAGAATTGCGACCTCAGACTACCTATATAGTGAATATAAAACCGGAAATAATTCAATTTAGCGAAACTGAGGGAAACCAGGCGGTTACCTGGAGGTTTACCACTATGGCTATACCTTCCGTTCACTCAATTTCACCCGGGTCGGTTGGTGAGAATTATGATGAACGAAAACCGGTTCTTATCCATGGAGACAATTTTAATATTAATAATAATGTAACCGTAAAGTTTAACGATGGGTTAGCTTATCGGGTTGAAGTGAAAACTGATGCTCAGAACAAAAAATATCTGCAGGTGCTGTTGCCACGGGGCAGCAAGCGGTTGGAGCCCGGAATTTATAATGTAACTGTACAAAATAGTGAGGCTTGCGGGCAGACATTGTACGGAGCCCTTAGTGTAGTAGCCTCAACCAATGGGGATATTTTTCGTGAAGGGCAAAAAATCAGAACTGATTATCGAAGCAGTCAGGGTGCTTCGGTACGAGTAATTGATAATGCGATTAGTTTAAAATCAGGGTATAAAAGAATTGATTATCTGCAGTTGGATGCCGACTATTTGCTGGGAGAATATCGTTTGAGCAGGCTTATTCGGTTGGATGATGATACCACTTACAGGGAACTGGAGGCCTTATCGCGTTGGGTTGTATGCAATTTTTTTGACCTGCGGATGAAGGATTATAGAGATGATTTGGCTGTGATTAGAACAGGCCGCGTCGCCCCGGTTCTAACCGGCGGGCTGTATAAAGAGATACAGCCGTTTAAGGCCTGTTCTCCCTTTATAGAAGTCAGCCTGCATAATGTGCGTTTGGATCAGTATAATTTGCGCATTCCTTTTAATCCGCAGGAGTGCATGCGGTTTAAAGTGCTGCGTTATGATGAAGAGTTGCGCACCTGGAATGAACATCCCGCTTATATAAGCCGCTGGGATCACTGGGCCGAATTAAGCCACAATCAAAGCGGTATATATGTAGTGGTAACCTATTAAATAGACGCAGATTGCGCGGATTTTCGCAGTTATTTATAATTATTTTTTATAAAGTAATCTAATTCATGGTTAGCAGGGCTGGGGCATTTTGAACCTGACTATTACTGACCTCCCTGACTTAACCTGACGGTATTTTTGACGCTGATTATTATGATTTTGTATGATTTTGTTTTTGATTAATTTGGAATCAGGTTCAAAAAAATTTGACAAGACTTACTCGCCACTGGAATCCCGCTCTCCATAAATAGACGCGGATAGGCACGGGTTTTCGCAGTTATTTATAATTATTTTTTTATAAAGTAATCTAATTCATGGTTAGCAGGGCTGGGGCATTTTGAACCTGACTATTACTGACCTCCCTGACTTAACCTGACAGTATTTTTGACGCTGATTATTATGATTTTGTATGATTTATTTTTTGATTAATTCGGAATCTAATAAATAGCCTTTCTCACCACTGGAATCCCACTCTCCATAATTATCTTCAATTTTTCATGGCTGCTTCTTTCAGCGATTATTTATGTGAAAAATGATGAATTTGGCAGACATTTTTAATTTGCATATCTGAGAACCGGTCAAGTTATTTACTGCAAATATCGATAATTATTCCGAGTTATATATTTATAGTTGATGTGTCATAGTTATTTTTATAGATGTTCAGGGGGTAAATTATGAAAAAAGTTAGGAAACCACTGGCTTGGGGTTTGTTTGTTTTAATGATGGTCAGCTTTTTCCCGGCCCTGACTGCTCCAGTACTGGCTGCTGACCCGGTAATAAGAAGTTTATATATTGAACGGACTGATAACGAGACCTTGGAGACGGTAAGTGGTGTAATTGAGATAAATGGCAGCGGTTTGCAGGATGTGGTAGTTAATGTTTTTACTACCGGAGGCGGTGGAGGTAAAATACTGGGTACCCAAATTGGGAAACGGGTTAATAATTTTGATGGTTATGTAAAATTTGAACTTACCGGACCGGAAATGAGGTCCATTATATTTGATGATGGGGTTTATGTTGGCGGCATTAAAGTAGTGGCAGATGATGGGGATTTTGCTACGGTAAATAATGTGGAGCCCAAAGTAGTATATATGGGTGATCAGTTTAGTATAACCGGTTCAAACCTGGCTGAACAAACCGCCGGGTTATATCGCGATGTATTAACTTTCGGTAATGGAACCCTAAACGGAACAGTTAGCCGTTTGGATACGGCCATTACTGTTTCTAATGTATCCGGTGATCCGGGAATGCATGATTTGATATTTACACGCACTAATACCGGGGTGGCCAATGTAACTGAACAGGTTAGAATACGCCGTTTATATCAGAATCAGATACGAATGGTTCAGCTTATGAATGTACCTGATCTGGAGATGTATCCCAATAAAGGTGTACCGGGCAGGACCACCGTATTTTTTCAGGCCGATAATTTAGATAAGGCATCGGTTTTTTTCCAGCGAAACAGCAGTGATCCATTATATACTTCCAATATGGGTACAGATCACGAATACATACCTGACCCCAGCGGCAAGGATATTATCAAGGTAAAAGTACCTGATATTACTCCCGGTACTTATCAGGTTTACCTTACCAACTTTATGACCAATCCACCGGCTGGAAAGGATTTACGCAATAATATTACCCGCCAGCAATTGGCGGGGGAATTTATCGTTATCAGCTCAGCTGATGCGGCGGAAATCACTTCGGTTTCTCCATCCCAGGGACCTAACCTGAGCAGTAATGCTGTTACTGTAGTAGGTTATAATCTGGATGAACTGTATGTTGATAATCTGACCATTACCAATCCCAACCGTATAATTGACACTTCACCAGATCAAAAGATTTTGCAGATTAATTACGGTACGGGAACTTATAATCCCGGTGGCGGGGTTAAGGCGGTTACCATAATCCGTACGCTTCGTGTAATTATTGGCAAGGACACTGAGTTTCAGGATGTTAGCCAGCAGGCTTTTCAGGATAAAGGTTATGATACCTTGCATGTAATTACACAACCTATAGCTGATAGTGAAGTTGCCAATGACCCATCCAAAGATGTGGTAGTGGATATAACTACTACTTTGCAAGTTAGTCCCACCGAAAAATATGAATTCCGCGAACTGGCTATAAAAGAAAATGGATTTTTATATATAAAAAGTTATAATGAGCCGCAAGCAAGTGAAGTAACCCCGGAGAAGATTCATGTAATCCGGGAGATGGGCAATTATGTTACCAAGGAAGATATGGTTATCAGTATTTCGGGCAGCAGTTTTATGGTAAGTAAATATAAGCCGGTTGGCGGTGACGAGCAGCTTTATTATCCCATAGTGGATTTGGGCGGTTCAATTATTCTGAAACGGGAAGGCAAGAATAAAAACAATATACAAATAAAGAATCCGGCTACGGGTGTTTGGAGCAGTATCAATGGCGCCAGTATGGAAGTGCTGAATAACTCCACCATAATTGATGGTTCTGCGGGCAAGGAAAGTGGAAATCGCATTGTTTTGCGTATTCCTGATGGATTACCGGTTTTGGAGGAACGCCTCAATTTTCCTGCTTATATTGAAATAACCAATCCGAAAAAAAGTTCCAATGAGCATGGTTACCCGGTTCGCAAGGATGATATGATTCAATTTGTAACGGTTGAGGAATCTAAAACCCCGGTAATTAATTCAGTGGTTCCCAATGTGGGAGCTACAATTGGAGAAAAAGGTATAAAAATAAACGGTTATAATTTTCAGGCCGATGTGAAAGTTTATTTGGACGGAGTAGAAATAAGTGGAATAAAAAGGGATCCTTCTTCACAGTTAATTACTTTTGATGCTCCGCCCGGTCGGGAGGGTATTACCCGTCTGGTAGTAGTTAACCCTGAGGGTGGAACCGATTCGGCTGATTTTATCTATGTAAAAACTCAGACCGAGCCAAAAATAACTTCAGTTTCCCCACCGGAAGGTACGATTGGAACTTTGTTGCTCGTAAACGGAGATGTATTTTTATCTCCTGATCCGACCAGCAGTGAAGAAGGTATTGGTATTTACCGTCTGATAGGTGCCCGGGTTTTACTGGGTGAAAAGGATGTAAATACTTATTATTATCTGCCAAATACCAATGATATCGCTCTGCAAAATTACAGTGCTCCGGCCGAGCATGAGATTTTACGCATCTCGTCGGGGCAGGTGGTCCTGGATGATGCCTGGTATAGTGTATTGCTTAAGGATGAAGCGGCCGGGAAGTTTTATATTCTAAAATCAACCCCCCAGGGACAAACAATTCTTACCGATGGTATTACGGAATATACTTTGTCAGTTGAAGGAACGGGTATAAGAGCGAAGGCTACCGATGGGCAAATCTATGATATTACCGCAGGCAACAGTACTGTAAATTTAGGTGCCACGGTGCTGACCCTTAAGACCCCCTATTATATTGATCCTGATAGTGGCCTGATAACCGGAAATCGTGCCCGCGTAGTGGACGGCGGCAAACGAATTCTGGTTACGGTTCCTGACCTGGGGGTACAGGGTTTGTACGATGTTACCGTAGTAAATCCCGATACCAAACGCGTAACTCTGAAAGATGGTTTTAAGTTCTACCGTAGTCCGCAGCGTGTACCTGTTATAAAGAGTATTGTACCTGATCAGGGTTCAACTACCGGTGGCTATTTTGTGGAAATTCAGGGAGAGAATTTCGAAGATACCGGGGCCATAAAAACCCGGGTTTTTATAAATGGAATCGAAGTGGCTGCAGCAGATACTTATGTAAACCCCGATGGCCAGAGTGTACGCATAAAAATGCCGGCTTATCCGGGTGATTTACGCAAGGAAACGGGAATGGACAGCAAGGCCGTTCCGGTAGTAGTGGTTAATCCTTCGGATGGTGGAAGTACCGGTATTGAGAAGGGTTTTATTTATGTGGTGCCTACCAGTCAGCCGGTAATTGATCAGTTGACTAAAACCGGAGGTTCCGCTGCCGGCGGGGAATATGTGCAGATTATCGGGCGGGATTTCCGTTTTTATGAGCCATATAAAGATGTGAATGCCAATTTCAAATATGATGAAGGCGTTGATATCCTGTTAAATGACCTGAATGGTGATGGAGAGTGGACCGATTTACGCCAGTTTTCCAATATTTCCGAGTTAAACGGCAATGATATCAAGATATTACCTCAGGTTTATTTTGGGAATACCCCGGCAGCAGTGCTGGATTTTGGCAACGGGTTTCTGGGTGTAACTACTCCTTCCGGCAGAGCCGGGACAGTTCAGGTTTATGTGGTAAATAACGATTATGGTATTTCCAATAGCAAACCTTATATTTATTCAACTTCCAAGCCTCAAATTACAAAAGTTATTCCTGATACAGGCAGAAAACAGGGAGGCGAAAATGTAGAAATTCATGGTACCGGTTTTAACCCCACCCGGATCAATTTGTTGCAACCGGATGGAACTGTGATTACTGAAGAAAGACCTCTGTTACGGTTTGGCACTCTGAGCGCCGTTGCTGATATAGTAGGGGGCAGAGTACCCAATTTGGAAGTTACCGGATTTCTGAAGGCAGATTATGATGCCAATCAGCAGAGTATTACCCTTACTTTGACCCCGGGTCCGCAGGAATCATATAGGCGGACTTTTATCGGCTATGATGGACAGGAGCGGTTTATTAATCTGAACTTATTGCGGGATGAGCAAGGGAATTCATACCCTGGTTATGAACTGGTTAAGATTCAGGTGGTACAGGATCCGGGTAATCGCCTGCGGGTGGATCGTGGTTATGCCACCCACTCTACGCTGCTAAGTTCAGAACAAATAGAGGTGGTCACTCCTACCTATTATACTGTGGGTGAGGTAGCTCTAACTTTGATAAATCCTGATGGGGCTACAGCGGTTAGCCGGTTTATTTATAAAAATCCTGATAGCCGGCCTCAGATTACCAATATTGCCCGTGATGGGCGGTATCCTCAGAATATGACTATTGATGGCCGTCAGGTAAAAGTTGTCCGAATGAATTATAAAGGCAAGAGTGAAGTAAGTGTTTTTGGGGAGGATTTTCGTGAAAATGCCCGCATACAGATTGGCAGTATTATAAATCTGGACAGCAGTAAAATCACCTATACTTTGCCCAACAAGCTGACATTCATAATGCCGGATGTGGCTGAAGGTGAAGTTGGCAAGTTACATCGGGTGGTAGTTATGAATGAAGATGGAGGAACCGCCAGTTCCGATGAACCAGTTTCCGGATTGGACTCCGACAATATTTATCTGCAGTTTACCAGGGGTGAAACCAAGCCTCAGATTACCGCAGTTTATCCGTCAATGGGACCCGTATCGGGGGGAACCCGAGTCAAAATAGAAGGATTGGACTTTAGGGCAAGCATAGATGGTTATGAGGGAGAAAAATTATCGGTTAAATTTGGCGGGCAGGAAGCATCCAGTATTCAGGTAGTTGATTACAAGACTGTTTATGCGCTGACTCCGGTAAACAGTCCGGGAAATCTCAGTGTCAGAGTGGAAAATCCTGATGGAGAAATTACTGACCCGGTGGGTTCATTTACATATATTAGTTCACCGCTGGTAACCGCAGCAGTTGATGCTGCTGACCCCACTGAAAATACCCGCATTACAGTTATTTCGGTGGAAGGCAATCAGGAAATCAAGCTCAAGGGTTCAGGCTTTATGGAGGGTTGCAAAGTTGTATTTATGCCGGTGACCGTTCCGGCAGCAGAAAACAGCAGTAATGTTATTTACCGGGTGAAGTCCAAAACTGAAGATAACTACACCAGTCAGGTGCTGGATGCTTATATATTGCAGTCGGGAGTTGAAGTGGCTGCCAAGCTTATCGACCCGGAAACTCTGACTTTGACAGCTCCGGCAGGGAAGCTGGATATGAAAGGCTTAATTGTAGTTAACCCTGATAAAGGTGCCAGTCCTCCTTTCGAGGATATTATGTTCGGGCTGCCGGAAATAGATGCACCTTCCGGCAAAGTCTGGGCAGAAATTCTATATGACAGTTATTATCATACTGACCGGGCGATTAAAGTTGTCTGGAATCCGGTTACCGGTGCTACTCAATATGAAATATATGTAGTTGAGGAAGATCGGGTTAATTTTGTGGGTTCCACCCACTTAACTGCCTGGTTATTACAGGATATCAAGCCGTATACCCGTTATAAGTTTATTATTAAAGCAATCGGGAATTTTGGTTCTTCCGGGCCATCAGCTGAAAGTAACCAGGTCAAGACCGGCAGAAAAACAGGAATTCCTGATCCGGATGGTAAACCTGGCGAAAAAACCGTGATGCAAAAGTTAGGCAATTCTGCCTGGATTACCATAGGGAGTAAAGATTTTAGCAGCAGGCCGATAGTAATAGATCTGACCCGTGATGCTCTGGCCGGAGCTACCGAAGCAGTGGTTCATCTTCCGGCAAACATGATTTCCAGTTCCAGGCCACCGGAAATTGAAGTCAGGGGACGCGATTTTAATCTGCGCTTTAATCCGGCAGTTTTTAACACCTCCCGCGTTAGCGAGAATCGTAATCGTGAGGATGCCGGAGTCAAGTTCAGTATCAGTCCCTATAAAGGTAATCCGGGAACTGCCTCGGGCAATATTCTGTCACCGGTATATCAGCTAAACGCATTATTCTACAAGGGTAAGGAGCAGAGTGATTTCAGTTATCTGGGCGGCAAGTTATCATTGATATTGGATTATGATCAGCAAAAAGCTGAATGGCGGCGATTAAACCAGGTGAAGATACAGCGTTATGATCAGGCTTCCGGTCAGTGGGTGGACATTGATCCCGGAACCGCAGGCCTGCCGGCCGGTGCCGGAGCTATTAATCGCACCGGGCTTTATTCAGTGATGGGAAGCAGGAGGTAATTATGAAAAAAGCACTGGGTATAATCATGGTTATTGGTCTGTTGCTGGGTTCGGGAGCCTTTTTGTATGCGGTGGAAACCAACCCGTTTACGCAGGGATTTATTGAGGGGTATCTGCTGGCAGTAGATCCGGGTGATGGAGAGGAACAGGGTCCCACTGCTGAAATTGAGACTTATCAGGGCAGCAAGTTTAAGTTAACCTTGCATCCCCATGTAACTTATATGATTGATCAGCGCCTGGTCGGGATGAAAGATTTACATGCCGGTATGGAAGTGTATGGTGTGATTCAGGGCAGACAGTTAATGTCTCTGGAAGCCTGGTCAACAGGCAGTCTGGGCTATATTACTCCTGGAAGCAAGATGCGCAAAGGTACCATAGCCATGATTGATAGTGAACAGATTACCATTAACGTGGGAGATGGCAGTCAGGTGAATTATTATCTGTCACCGGCGGCTCTGATAATGCGTAAAGGTGAAATCATACCTGCTTCCAGCTTGTACACCGGTGATAGAGTCAGATTGTATTTTGATGATATTTATACGGATATGATCGGGCGGATGGAAGTCGAAGGCGAATCAATCCTGGTAAAGGATTTGTATCGCGCCAGGCTGGGGTCAGTGGATAGATACAGCAACGCCATGCAGCTGCAGAATGTGCAGGCTTTTCATAATGGAGGCTGGGTTGATAACAGTCCTAATATGAAAGTTCCTTATAACGACCAGCTAAAGGTATATTATGCCGGACAGCCGGTAAAACCACATAACATAAAAAATTATCGCAATCAGACCATATATATGGTAATCAAGAATTTTATGGGCAAAGAGTCGATTGACCGTTTGGTAATAAAAAGTGGTACCGAAGCAGCATTTACGGATAAAATTACTTCGGTCAACTGGTATACGGATTCTTTTGAACTGGCCAGCAATCGCAACTTAAGCTTTAATGCCGGCAGTATCATAATTAAAAATGGCCGTCTGCAGGACCGGTCTATACTCAGCCCCAATGATGATGCTTTTATCATTGCTGATAACCGGGGTTCCAATCGTAGTGCCAATATTATTTATATTAATAATGTGGATATTAATCATTCCACGCTGGGTCAGAATTATGTCTATGCCGGACGCGTAGAGCAGATTGCTGATGACCGTTTATGGCTGGAAGATTTATTCCTGCTTAATCAGCATGAATGGGAAGCTCTGGACAGTGAAAAAGAATTATTTTATGACGAGGATAGCAATATTCTTGATTTGGATAGCGGACGCCGCCTGACAACCATGGAATTGCAGGCTGGGGATTATGCGGTTGACGAGGATAGTGAGCGCAGCAAAGAGAATAATCTGAAGAAATGGTATGCTTATGTCTATACTGATGGAGACCGTATTTGTGCTATAACTCTGCAAAAAACCATGGACTCGTTGTTAAAGCAGCGGGTTACAACCGGGCGGGCAGTTTCGATTGCCGATGACAGCCTGGTGGGATGGGCATTAAGTTTGGGTGATGCAGTTGACTGGAGCGCCCATAAGCAGTCCTGGATGCCTAAAACCAGTCCGGTGCGGATGGGATTGCAAAAAGCTATGATTATAAAAGACGGGCATATAATCCCACCCGAAGATATAAAAACCGGAGACCGCTTATATGTAGTGCGGGATGATTTCCTGGCCCGGGTAGTTATTGTTAAATAATAAATTTCAGACCAGCGGAGGCAGATATGAAAAAACTTTTTTGTATATTCATAACAGGATTTTTTCTAGTTACTAATGTATCGTATTCATTGGCCGTTCCTCCTGATTTTAGTGGCGGGGTAAACAACGAGTATGATTATGAAGAAGTGGTATTCATTTCCGGAGAACCGGTAGTGGTTTCCGGTAGTGGCAAGAATGTCAGCATTAAAACTACCAGTAAGAGTAACCAGGCTACTACCGTATATAAACTAACTCTCTCAGGTGTTGACAGTAATAACTTGCCAGTGGAATTATCACGCAATATAACTTATGAAACCATATTATACCCCCATGAGGATAAAGGGCAGACTACTTCTCAGACTACGGTAAAAAAGTTTAAAGAACAAATTGAAGTGGATAAAAATCGTTACAAATTAGAGGACTACCAGTTTTCCAAATCAGATATTATTGATAATCGTCCTGCCTCGGATTATCATGCCGGAACCTTAAAAGCCCGTAAGATTTATTCGATAAATAAGGATGAAGGCAAGGTAGTAGTCGATATTACCGGCAATACTATTGGTTACCATAATTTTTGGGGCAGTACCGAAAAACAGCAAATCGAACAGATATTTGATTGGTCAGGAAATGCAACCAAAAATCAGGGCGTAGTCGATATTTCTTCGGTAGACAGTCAGACCAGGTCTTTGATTTATACTCCACATACACCGAATCTGAGTAGTTTTGAGCATGCCCATACCCGTACTACCAATCGGGATATGTATTCGGAATATCAATATAATTTACCACTGGCCAGCGGAAGAACCCTGAGGGGAAATATAAATTTAACCCAGGAGTTTTTACCACACATTGAACGCATGGTAGTCCCCAAATTCAGGGATATTGGCGGTCACTGGGCTGAAGAGGATATACAGAAGTCATATGCCCTGGATATTTTTGAAGGAGTACCGCCCTTTTTCGTTCCTGACGCCCCGATGACCAGAATTGATTTCATCAGAGCGGTTGTAAAAGGCGCTCAAATCAGGATTGCTGAACCACCTAAATCCAGCCGTACCAGTAGAAATAAAAATACCGAGAGCGCAATTTTCAGTGATATTCCCGTTACTCATCCGGATTACAACTATGTAAAAGAAGGAGTTAATCGGGGAATAGTCAGTGGGGTATCAGCAGATTTATTTATGCCGCAAAGTCCTCTGACCCGCGCCCAGGCAATTACTATTATGATAAAAGCTCTGGGGTGGGAGAATCGTGCTCCTTCCCCGGGGTTTGCCACCCCTTTTATTGATGATGCGAATATACCCTATTGGGCTAAAGACAGTATATATGTAGCCTGGAATACCGGTCTGGTATCAGGTGATACCAGCAACCGAATTAATCCCAACCAGCCACTCTCGCGGGCTGAGGCCTCAGCTCTGGTAATAAAATTCCTGTACTATCTGGAAATAGAATTACAACAGGATCATTTCATAAGTAATGTATCATAATCATAATTATCTTGCAGCAGGGACAGGTGAATTTAGAGATGGAAAAAAACAAGCTGATTTTAATAGTAGTTATAATAGGCGTCATTTGTGCCGCCTGTTTTATTTATATCAACCAAAATAATAAAAAGGCAGCGCAGGAAGTCAGCCAACCCGCGAATAAACCCCCTGTGGAAGAAGAAAACCTGTTCCCGGCGCCAGGAAAAACCGTTTATCAAATGAATTTATATCTGGATATTAATAGTCGTTCCATATATGGAACCACTATTTTGACTACAGTAAATACTTCCGGACGGGTATTATCTGATTTACTATTTACCATTTATCCGGATGCTTTTAGACAGGCAGAAAGCAGTCCGGCCCCGGCTTCAGCTTATTATGCCGGTTTTGATGCAGGCTGGATCGACATTGATGGTATAATGATAAATGGTAAAATGGCAGAATATCGTAAAGAAGGCGTATCCATGCAGGTGCTTGTTCCTGAACCGATAAAAAAAGGTCAGGATTTACGGGTGGAAATGAAGTGGCGTACCCGGGTACCTAAAACAGAATATCGCTTTGGTTACAGTGACCAGGTTTATATGTTGGGTAACTTCTATCCTTTGTTAAATGTTGCCGACCGTAATGGCTGGCTAACCTCTTATAATTCTGTTTTCGGTGACCCCTTTTGTTTTCATAGTGCCGATTACCTGGTGGGGTTAAATATTCCGGAGAATTATGGTATGGTGTCAACGGGAACTATTATTGAGCGAAGTGCAGAAGATACCGGACGCCAGGATTATTTAATTGCAGCTGAAAACGCGCGTGATTTTTGTCTGGGAATCATGTATGATTACAACGGAATGTATGACAATTATGATGACTTGCTTATAACTGTAGTTAGCCCGCCTGGTCATGAAAAGCAAATGGAGTCAGTTTTGAAACAGGCAGCCGGTATAATCGAATATTATTCCAAAACCTGGGGCCCTTATCCCTATAACGAGTTTAAAATAGCCTTTGTACCCATGAAGGGTTTTCACGGTATGGAGTATTCGGGACTGATTTTCTTGCAGGATGCATTTCTGGGGTCGACTGCCAATCAGCAGCGCAGTGAGTTTATCCTGGCTCATGAAATTGCTCACCAATGGTGGTATGGTGTAGTCGGTAATGATCAAATCCGTGAGCCCTGGCTGGATGAAGGCCTGGCTAACTGGGGAGCCTATAAATATCTGGCCGAGGTCGGGGGAAAGAAGATAACACCGCCAGCTGAGGAATCAGTGAATCTGGCCCGGGAGTTAAGTGATATGTATTCAACGCGTGAGTATTATCATACCGCTTACACCGGGGGAGAATCTTTCTGGTTCGGCCTGGAAGAGGAACTGGGTGCAGAAAAGGTAAATAGAGTACTGCAACGCTATTATTCTGATTATCAGTTTCAGATAGCCAACAGCAGTAATTTGCTGGATACCATTCGCGAAGAAGCCGGACGCGATATGGAGTATTATTTTAACGATTGGTTTTATTAGTATTTGGATTATTATGCCGGGTAGTGGTAGGATATTTTTGATAGAGCCTGGCTAAGATTTTATTGTAAACATTAGGAGGTCAACATGAACCCCATACAAAGGTTGCGGGATTCCCTGTATAAGACGATTGTTGCTGCCCTGGAACAGGCAAAAAAAGATGGCCTGCTGAATTTTTCCACCATACCTGATTATGTTATCGAAATACCAAGGGAAAAGGAGCATGGTGATTTTGCTACTAATGTGGCTATGTTATTAGCCCGCCAGGCCAAAATGCCGCCTCGTAAAATTGCTGAAATTATTGTTGCTCAAATTCCGGTTAACCAGGCCGGGGTTAAGAAGGTAGATATTGCCGGAGCCGGGTTTATAAACTTCTATATTGATAATAGCTGGTTGTTTGGGATTCCTGCTTTGGTTCAAACCATGGGAAACGAATACGGTCAAAATGAAAGCCAAAATATAAAAGTTCAGGTGGAGTTTGTCAGCGCCAATCCTACTGGTAATTTACATATGGGCAACGCCCGTGGCGGAGCGATTGGTGATAGTCTGGCCAATATTTTAAATTTAGCCGGTTATAATGTAGAAAGAGAATTTTATATTAATGATGCCGGTAATCAAATTGAGATTTTTGCTGAGTCTCTGGAAGCCAGATATTTGCAATTAACCGGTTATAATGTAAAGTTTCCGGAAAACGGATATGCCGGTCAGGATGTAATCGATACCGTAAAAGGAATCATTAGTCGCTATGGAAAGGATTTGGTGGCTTTATCATCGGATGAACGCCGCCGGCGCCTGGTAGAAGAGGCTCTGCAGGAGAAAGTAACTTATATAGCAAAAACTTTACAGGGATTTGGCATTAATTATGATGTCTGGTTTAGTGAAAAAACTTTGCACCAGTCAGGAAAAATAGATGAGGTTATAGCTGAACTGGAAAGAAAAGACTATGTTTACGAGCGGGATGGTGCTTTATGGTTTAAATCAACCCGATTTGGTGATGAAAAAGATGAGGTTTTAAAACGGGCCAATGGTTTACCCACTTATTTTGCAGCTGATATTGCTTATCATAAGGATAAGTTTGAACGGGGTTTTGATTGGGTAATAAATGTCTGGGGGGCAGATCATCATGGTCATATAGCCCGTATGAAAGGAGCCATTCAAGCTCTGGGTTATAATCCTGACCAGCTGGATATTCTGCTTATGCAATTGGTGAGACTGCTGCGTTCGGGTAATGTGGTCAGGATGTCCAAGCGCACCGGTACGACTGTATCTCTGGATGAATTAATTGAAGAAGTTGGCCGGGATGCGGCCCGATTTATATTTGTCATGCGTAATCCGGACAGTCATCTGGATTTTGACCTTGAACTGGCCAAACAACAAAACCAGGACAATCCGGTTTATTATGTGCAATATGCTCATGCCAGGATTTGCAGCATATTTCGTCAGGCAGAGGCAGCCGGTATTTTTCTGCCGTCAGTTGAACATATTAATGCGGCCTTGTTAAAGGAACCAGAGGAACTGGATTTGCTGAGAAAGATTGCAGATTTTCCCGAAGAAATAATTGTAGCTGCCCGAACTATGGCTCCGCATCGGATTGCTCGTTATGTACTGGAGCTGGCCGGACTGTTTCACAGTTTTTATAATCATCATCGGGTTATCAACGACAACCAGGCTTTACAGGAAGCCAGATTGTTATTAATGAGTGTTACACGCATTACGGTTAAGAATGCTTTAAACATACTGGGAGTAAGTGCCCCGGAACAAATGTAACTGGAGGGATAGGAATGCAGACTGGAAAAAAGAGTGAAGCAGACTGGGCGGTAGAAATACTGTCTGAACATGGAGAAGCTATGTATTACAGGGATCTGCTCGAAAAGATAACCGAGTGTATGAGCCGTAAAAAAGACAACGCTGCGCTGACTTCGATGTATACCAGATTAAATCTTGATAACCGTCTGGTTTATCAGGGCGAAGGTTACTGGTTTTTTGATTTAAATCGAGTAAACCAGAAAGGTTAGAATTATGATTATCTCCTGGCTTGGGCATGCTTCATTTATTATTGAAACTGCCGGGAAGACAATTATCACTGATCCCTTTGATGAGCGAAGCGGCTATACTCCCTGGCAACAACCGGTAGATATAGCCACTGTGAGTCATGATCATTGGGATCATAATGCGGTGCATGTTTTACAGGGTAATCCGAAAATAATTAAAGAAGCAGGCCAATTTAACTTTCCGCAAATTACTATTACCGGTTTCAGTTCCTGGCATGACAAAAATCACGGAGCGGACCGGGGGAGTAATAATATTTATAAAATTATGGCCGAAGATATTAGTCTGGTACACCTGGGTGACCAGGGAGCTCATCTGGAGACTGAATTAATTGCTCAAATTGGTCAGGTAGACATATTATTTACTCCGGTAGGGGGAAAATTTACGCTGGATGCCGAGGACGCTTTTCAGGTTATACAGCAATTAAACCCCAAAATTGTGATACCCATGCATTTCCAGACTCCCCATCTATCTTTTAAACTGGCACCGGTAGAAGCATTTACCTGTAGGTTTAACCAGGTGATCAAGCTGCCATTTCTGGAAGTAAATCGTGATAAAATAACTGACTCTTTACAAATAATTGTACTGGATTATACCACTCGAAGTAGTTAAGCTATAATAAGAATTATTTTTACTGGGCAGGCAAGGGAAAGAGAGGAGCTTATTTTGACAAAGTACATTTTTATAACCGGAGGTGTAGTTTCATCACTGGGCAAGGGCATAACAGCTGCTTCTCTGGGAAGGTTGTTAAAAAGCCGTGGATTAAAGGTAGCATTACAAAAGTTTGATCCTTATATTAATGTAGACCCTGGAACGATGAGTCCTTATCAGCATGGGGAAGTCTTTGTAACTGATGATGGTGCTGAAACTGACCTGGATGTAGGACATTATGAGAGGTTTGTAGATGAAAACCTGACCCGTTATTCCAATTGTACCACCGGCAGGATTTATCAGGCGGTATTGGACAAGGAAAGACGGGGAGAATATCTGGGACAAACCGTACAGGTTATTCCCCATATAACTAATGAAATTAAAGAACGTATTACCATGCTGGAACGGCAGAATAGTCCTGATGTAGTTATAACTGAAATTGGCGGTACGGTAGGTGATATTGAATCATTACCGTTCCTGGAAGCCATTCGTCAGTTAAAATTTGATTTGGGTAAAGAACGGGTACTGTATATTCATGTAACCCTGGTTCCACATATAAAAACCGCCGGTGAATTAAAAACCAAGCCTACTCAGCATAGCGTCAAGGAACTGAGAAGCATTGGTATTCAACCGGATATTTTGGTTTGCCGCACTGAAAAAGAGTTATCTGAAGATTTAAGGGCCAAAATGGCGCTGTTTTGTGATGTTGATCGTCAGGCGGTTATTCAGTTAATGGATGCCGGTTCCATATATGAAGTCCCCTTAATGTTAGCTGATGAAGGGTTGGACAGGGAAGTAATTTATCGCCTGACTCTGAAAAACCATCAGGCAGATTTAGCTGAATGGGAGGAACTGGTAAGAAAGATACATAATCTGGATCACAGAATTTCCATTGCTTTAGTGGGTAAATATGTAGAACTTCCCGATGCTTATATCAGTATTGTAGAGGCCTTGAAGCATGCCGGGTTTAAATATAATTGTGAAGTAGATATAAAATGGATTTGTGCTGAACAAATGGAGGGGGCAGATGTTGGGGAGCTGCTCGGAGATATTGATGCCATATTGGTTCCGGGAGGTTTTGGTGAGCGGGGTATTGAAGGTAAAATTATTACTGCCCGTTATGCCCGTGAAAATGAAATTCCCTTTTTAGGCATTTGTCTGGGGATGCAGTGTGCAGTAATTGAATTTGCCCGAAATGTAGCGGGAATGGCTGAAGCCAACAGTTCAGAGTTTGCTCCCGATACGGCTTATCCGGTAATTCATTTAATGCCTGACCAGGAAAATATTGAAAATAAAGGTGGAACTATGCGTCTGGGAGTATACCCCTGTCAGATAGAAGCGGGAAGTAAATCACACCAGGTATATCAACTTGACCAGGTGGATGAAAGACACCGGCATCGCTATGAGATAAATAATGATTATCGGGAACAGCTGCAACAGGCCGGATTAAAGATTAGCGGTATTTCTCCGGATGGAAGACTGGTAGAAATGATAGAGCTTCCTGATCACCCCTGGTTTGTAGCCTGTCAATTCCATCCCGAATTAAAATCCCGGCCCAACCGGCCGCATCCGTTATTCCTCGGCCTGGTAAAAAGCGCTCTGGAATATCAGCAAGGCAAAGGTTTGTTTTAGCCAGAACTTGTTTTAATGCAGCTTGTGTCATAGAGGAGGCCTTCGGCCTCCTTTGGTTTTGACGCAGATTTACGCAGATTTTATTTATGTGTAATAAGATTGCGATTACGAGACTCCCCCTGAGGGACTACACCCTAATGGGTACTACTGATACACCCTTCCGGGTGTGATTAATGTTCTCAGAGTGACAGAATTGAAGGATTTATTTGTTATGCAAAACTCTCAAATATTAGTTAATTGATTTAAAATGAGAATTATTTGTTATTAACAAGGGAATTTTAAAAAATTTATAACCTGACTAACCTGACTCTTACTGACTAGACCTGACGG